>JBFEWA010000082.1:0-10301 GCA_041546605.1 Bermanella sp. | reverse complement strand
GAAGCTTTGATTGATGAATACATCTACCTAATGAGCGACGCTAGTCATCATATTCACGGGCAAGCCTTGGATTTTAAAGGCTAACCCCAGCTTTAATACGTTTATTGGCTAATTCAAGAGTTATGAATTAGTCAATAAACGTCAAAAATACGTAACACTCGTAAGCCATTTCATTCAAATAACTGACATCTCCCCTTCCATCTTCCGCTTTTTAGCGGCAAAGATACGCCTCCTGAGCAGCCAAACTCCCCAATAAACCACCTAAACCATTGATTTAAAAGGAATTACCATAAAAGAATATAATATTGGCATAAATATCGCTTTACCCTCAGCAGATTTACAATTTGAGGCCTTCATTTATGGCGACTCAGTTTTCAAATATAAGCGATACCCAAAACGACAAGTTAACGCCTTTTTCACAACTTGCCGCGAAACCACAGATAAAATCGGATGTGTTGATTCGCTTAGGGTCATTCCTACAAACCAGTTTGGATTACCAAACCTTGCTGTCTATTTTCCAACGGGAAATTATCGGTACAGTTCTGGTGGATGGCTTGGTATTTGAAAATGAAGAAAACAATGTGAGCTTCACTTTAGGTCAGCTAGGGGTGCATTGCAGTAATTATCAGCTCAAAGCGCAAGGTGAATACCTTGGGGAGTTAACCTTTTATCGCAGCACACGTTTTCGTGAGCACGAACTGGCTAACCTTGAAGCCTTAATGGGCACACTTATCTACCCATTGCGTAACGCCATGCGTTATCGTCACGCCCTAGACCAAGCCTTTAAAGACCCATTAACCGGAGCCGGTAACCGCATTGCATTGAATGAAAACCTCGTGCGGGAAATGGAGCTAAGTAAACGCCTGCATTATGACTTAAGTGTTCTCATGATCGACTTAGATCATTTCAAAAGCATCAATGATGGTTACGGTCATCTCACTGGTGATGAGGTACTCAAAGCGGTTGTTGCTCAAATCAAAGAATGCATTCGTCAAACGGATATCTGCTTTCGCTACGGCGGTGAAGAATTCGTGGTGCTACTGAATAACGCCAACATTGCTAATGCCCGTCTCATTGCCGAACGCATTCGTATGACGGTAGCCGATTTAAGTATCGAAACGGACAAAGGCCCATTACAAGTCACCTTAAGTACTGGCCTTGCCATGCTGCAACTGGATGACACACCACAAGATCTGCTAAACCGAGCGGATCAGGCGCTGTATCAAGCCAAACACTCAGGTCGCAACAAGGTTTGTGTAAGCAAAGAAAGTCAGGCCATTACTGCGCAATAATCTCATGGTTTCTAGTCATAGAAATGGCTAGAATGCCGCCATGAAATTTGAGATTACCCCTATCGCCTTCGTGCGATCTTGCTTTCAAGAAAAGTTTGCCACTCCAAGACAGCCAGGCTTAGTCACAGCAGCCACTGGCTCCATTGAGCTTATTCCCCCTTTTAATGATGCCGATGCCGTACTCGGGCTAAACGATTGCAGCCACATTTGGCTGCAATTTGTTTTCCACCAATGTGTGGATCAAGGCTGGAAAGCCAAGGTGCGCCCTCCCCGTTTAGGCGGAAACAAAAAAATGGGGGTGTTCGCCACTCGCGCTACCCATCGCCCTAATGCCTTGGGTTTATCTGTGGTGAAACTTGAAAGGATTGATACTCAAAACAGTTCCGTGGTTTTACATGTAAGTGGATTAGATTTAATTGACGGCACCCCCATCGTCGACATCAAACCCTATATACCCTACAGCGACAGCTTACCTGACGCCCACTATGGATTTGCCCAAGAAGCCCCAACACAATTACCAGTGACGTTCGCTGATGCCATCAAAAGCCAATTAGTTAACCAAGAAGCGTTAAAAACCTTGATCACACAAGTGTTGGCGCAAGACCCAAAACCTGCCTTTCATAGCCATGATTCATCACGGGAATATGGAGCAAAACTGGCGGGACACAATGTGAAATGGCGTTATCACATGGGAAATGACAAGGTTTGGATTGAAGTGTTCGTCCTTGAGTTAATCCGTTAACCCAAGGACCTAAGCCATCGTGTTATTACGCGGCTTGCTTTTGTTTGGTTGATGCTTTTTGCGTGAGATCCGGTTTGTCTGCCAACGCATACTTATGCAAACCGGCTAAATGAATTTTTTGTAAATACACTTTCCAACTAAAGCTATCTGCTTTCACATTGAACTGCTTTTGCTCCAACACAGAAAAACGCGCTTGTAGCTGTTCTAGCTGCATACTGTCAAAGCGATACTTAGGCGCCGTATAAAAACCAAAAATCATAGCTAAACTCGCCGTAGTATTGGCTTTTTGCATCATACGTCCGGCACTTTTAGAGCCAAACATACGACCCATAATGGTCTTAACCCAAGTGCTGCCCATTAATGCCAGCATATACAGGCGGAAGGTTTTTGGGCTGACGGTTTTAAAAGTATCTTGCGGCTTACCGGCAAATAATTTGGGAAGTTGCTTATATTGCAGCAAGGATGCTTGCTGTACGTAATCAATAAACTGCTTCAAGCGAATAGGGTTTAAGCGCCCACTACAGCATTGATAAATACGGTAACGACTTTGTTGATGCAGCAACTGCGCTGAGCACATCATGGCGGAATTAGCTACCAAATCCACAGGGATGACATCGAGAATACCGCTATCTTCACCTGGGAAAATAGACACTCGTCCTTTGGCATAGGCATAAATTAAGGCATCCGCCACTTTCACCCCTTCAACCCAACCCGGCAAGGGTGAAGACACTGCACTTTCGATAATAGAAGGACGCAATATAGTAAGGTTTTGTTTATCCAAACCCTGGATTAATAACTGCTCACCCAACCATTTTGTAAAGGTGTAGGTATCATTCCAGCCATAACGCTGACTTTGTTGAATTCCCAACTGCACCAACTTAGATTGCTGTTTATCCGTCTGCGTATTTTGCTGATAAATACGTTGGATTTTCTCATTGAGTAGATTAATGACACCATCAATTTCAAAGCTGTCATCATCTTTTCGGGGAATCAAACCCGAAGCGGGCGACACGACTTCTTCACGCATCACCCCGCGGTTAAAGCCATTCACATAACAGGTAGAAATCTGCAGCACCTTGGTGGCCTCACCTTGGGTTTTACGACGGGTCAATTCCACCACGTTATTCAAACTTAGGGTGTTGATCTTTAAGGCTTGATCCATGGCTTCGCGGAAATTCACGCTGGCCGCAGAATTAATGATCAAATCTAAGGATTGAGCCAGATTATCAAACTCAGACTCCGCCATACCAAATAACGGCTCCGTTAGCTCACCAGCCACCACGGTCACTTTTTTATCCAGCAAAGCCTGAAACCCAGCACCGTATTTTTCACGCAATACATCAAATAAACTGGATTCGAACACATCTTTCATGCAGCGCTCATGGGCGGTATGACGTTGACTCGGCCTCACTAAAATGTACACCTGTTCCACATCTGGAGTTTCGCGCAGAATACTTTCCAGTATGGCTTTACCTAGAAAACCCGTTACACCCGTTATAAATACACGCTTTTGCTTAAACGCAGAGACCACAGAAAGGGGGTTTGCCTGACTCATGAGTATGCCTGTTTTGTTGTTTTTATTATTTTTTGGCCGAAGCCAAATTTCAGCTAAGGGGATTTTTACTGCACATTATGGCGCGATGCACCCAGACAGTCCACTTGTCAGACAATCTATTTCAAAGAGTGGCCCATTTTTCCGTTTAAGCCTAACCTTTATAAGCTAGAATATTCATATAAGCATCAGATACTTAAGGTTTACCCTTGCCTGCTCATGTCCATAAAAATAGTCTCGTTCAACGACTCTTTTTTATTTCGTTGCCATTTACCCTTTTGGCCGGCGTAATCTATGCGGCTGCCATTATCTATATTGAAAGCCAAAGCTTAAAAGCCACTCAATTGGGTCAAGTTAAAACCCAGATGCAACAATTAGCCAAGGTGGTGGCGATACCCACTTGGAACCTGGACCAGCAGTTTATCAATAACTACCTCACTCAATACGCCCAAGACCCTCATATTCTGTGCATCGAACTCATGTCCGATGCCAATTTCACCGAAAAGTCACCCACTGGCTGCCAACACCCAGAAGAAGATGAGGTGGAGCTATTCAGTGAGCCGATTATCTTTGAAGAACAATACATTGGAGTGGTCGTCGCCTCTTTTCGTGTAGAACTGGACAATGACCGCCTAAAATTCATCCTACTAAGCCGTATCCCCACGGCCTTAGTGGCACTACTCAGTATTTTCATTGTTGTCTTTCTTGTGTTTCGGCGCTGGGTGGTCACTCCCATTGAGTCCATTATGTCCAGCATTGAAGCCTCGCAAAAAGATGGTAAGCACCACCCTGTTAACTGGCATAGCGAAGATGAGATTGGCACCTTGGTAGATACCTTCAACCAAGCTCAGCTTAAGCAAGTACTGCATGATGAAATGCTCACCTCAGAGAGAGATAAAGCCGAACAAGCACTAGAAGAACTCAAGCACACCCAATCGCAATTAGTAGAAAGTGAAAAAATGGCGTCACTAGGCTCGCTAGTTGCGGGGATTAGCCATGAGATCAACACACCGTTAGGGGTTGCTAGAACCAGTGCCAGCTATGTCGAAGACAGCGTTAAACAATTAGAGACGGCGTTTTACGAAGGCACTCTCACCAAAAATGAAATGAAGGAATTCATCGATTCGTTTAACGATGGTATTCATCTAATGACCGCCAACCTAGTTCGCGCCAGCGAACTCATGACCAGTTTCAAACAAGTCAGTGCCGATCAAAGTTATGACCAAGCTCGTAATTTCAACTTGAATGAATATCTACAAGAAACCTTGTACACCCTCAAGCCTAATTTAAAACGCTACCAAGTGGCCATTTTATTAGATTGCAGCGAAGACATTAATATTCATAGTTTCCCAGGTGCCATTTCTCAAATCATGACCAACCTGATTATGAACAGCCTTATGCACGCTTACAGCACCATGGATAATGGCTGCATCCGTATCGAAGCTCGCGAAATTGAAGACAATATTGAGATTATTTACAGTGATGATGGCTCAGGCATGAGCGAAGAGACCTGCAAGAAAATTTTTGACCCTTTCTATACCACTAAGCGCGGCAATGGCGGTACCGGTTTAGGCATGCACATCATTTACAACTTGATCAGTCATAAATTGAAAGGCTCTATAGATGTCTCTTCAACACTCGGGCAAGGCACCACATTTAACATTGTGCTGCCTAAGCATGTGTCAGATGAGGTAGCGTGATAAATCTATAATGACCATACAGCCCATTCGTTTCCACAAGGATCTTGAAAGTGGAAACGTCGCCCACCAGGAAACTCAAAAATCGGTTTAATGATTTTGCCCCCAGCTTGCTCCACCTTATCTAGGCTGTGCTGAATGTTTTCACTATACAAGACGATTAAAGCCGAACCGTGTTGAGTTTGTGAACTCAAAGGCGCTTTAAAAAAACCTCCATCAATTCCCGAATACGTAAAAGCCGTGTATTCACTACCATAATCAGTAAATTTCCATGAAAAGGCTTTAACAAAAAACGCTTTCACTTTCTCTAGATCGTTAGCAGGCAATTCCACATAATTGATTTTTTCATGGGCAGACATACGGACTCTCCTTAGCAAGGCTCATTTATAATCAAAATTCTGGCATAAAAAAAGGCCGCTAAGCGACCTTTCGATTTTCATTACTCATTAAGCATGAGCTTTAATCCGATAAAACAAACTATACAACACAGGCACTGCTATCAAGGTCAGGATGGTTGCAAACGCCAATCCTCCCATGATAGTCACCGCCATATCAGCAAAGAAAGCATCGGTTAATAACGGCCCCATGCCAAGGATAGTCGTAATTGCTGCCAAAGATACCGGGCGTAAACGACTCAAACTGGCCTCAACAATGGCATCAAATTTATCCATACCGGTTTCAATTTGAATATCGATTTCCTCAAGCAACACAATGGCGTTTTTAATCAACATACCAAATAAACTTAAGAAGCCTAATAATGACATGAAACCAAAGGGTAAATCTGCAATTAACAAGCCGGCCACCACGCCACACACTGCCATGGGCACGATCAACCAAATTATTAGCGGCTCTCTTACGGTACCAAATAAGAAAATGGTAATTAAAATCATCACTAAGAAACCAAGTGGTAAACCGCCACCCAGGGCCTTTTGCGCTTTACGCGAGCTTTCAAATTCCCCACCCCATTCAATGTGATAACCATCCGGTAACGGAATGGATTCAATCTTAGGTCGAATGCGTTTTAACGCCGATGCAGCGGTTTCATCAAAACCCGGCTCTGCATACACACTAATGGTTCGAATGCGGTCACGTCGATAAATCAACACCCCTTCCGACTCCACTTGCATTTCAGGACTGATTTGACGCAACGGCACATAACTTCTTTGATAAGGACTCCATACCAGTGCGTCTTGCAGTTTCTGTAATTCATTTTCTGCATTTGGGCTTTCATTGGGAGTGTGGGCTTTAGCAATGATGTCGTAACTGTAATCACCATCACGTAATTTACCCAGTTTTAAACCATTACTGGAAAATTGCACCGCATCAGAAAAGTCCGCTCGCGTAACACCGGCCACACCGGCTGCGTATTCGTCATATTGCGGCACCAACACCAATTCTTTTTGACGCCAGTTTTGGCGAATATCCAACAGTCTGCCATCTTCTTCCATGATGGTTTCCGCTTCTTTTGCCAACTGACGCAATACCGTTTGATCTGGCCCCATAAAGCGTGCTTCTAATTTCGCACCTGTACTGGGACCAAACACCACGCGAGTATTGTAAATACGCGCATCCGGGTCATTAGCGGTTAACTTAGGGGTTAATTGCGCAATTAACTCTGGAATTTGATCGCGCTCATGTGTGCGAATAATCATCACACCATAGCTTTCGTTAGGCTGTTCAGGGCCATAGGTTAAGGTGTAACGGGTGGCGCCCTTGCCAATAAAGGTCGTTACAGCCGCCACTTCTTCAAACTCACGAGTAATGCTTTCTGCTTGCTTGAGAAATTGTGCTGTTTCACGAATATCCCGTGATTGTGGTCCCCAATAATTCACATAATAAATTGGGGTATTAGATGCAGGGAAAAACCCTTGTTTAACCAAACCAAAGCTCATGTAACTCAACACAGTTACACCTAATAAGATCCAAACCGTACGTCCTGGATTATTTAGCGCCTTTAATAAATATTTTTTGTAGTAGTGATGTAGCGAGCTATTAAATGATTCATCACTGCCTTTGTTTTCTACCTTGAAGAAATACGAGCCAAATAATGGCGCCACAGTGATCGCCAACACCCAGGATAAAAACAGTGAAATTAAAATCACCGCAAATAATGAGAATAAAAATTCACCGGTGGAGTCATTGGATAAACCAATACCAGAAAACGCAGCGATACCAATGGCTGTGGCACCAAGCAATGGCCACTGAGTTTGTTTAACCACATAACTAGATGCATCAATCGCGTTATAGCCTTTTTGCATGCGCAGCATCATACCTTCGGCCACTACAATAGCGTTATCCACTAACATGCCCATGGCAATCACTAACGCACCAAGAGATATGCGCTGTAAATTTAAACCGTATAGCCACATCACTAAAATGGTACCCATGACGGTGAGCAACAAAACAGCACCCACAACCACGCCGGCTCTCCAACCCATGAATAAACACAAGGTGCCAATTACCACCAATACCGACATAACAAGGTTGGTAATGAAACCACCTACCGCTTCATCTACCACCTTGGCTTGATCGTAAATCGGTTCGAGCTTAATACCTGCAGGTAATTGATGCAGTATCTCATCAATGCGTTGTCTCACTGCCACACCTACATCGACCACGTTGGCATTTTTATTTGTAGCAATGGCTAACGTAATTGCCGGTTGGCCATTGTGGCGAATCAATACTTGAGGGATATCCACCACATCAAATGTCACTTGAGCAATGTCTTTGATTCGAATTTGACTAGTGGAGCCTGGTAAACCCAAGGTAATATTTTCAATGGCACCCACTTGAGAATCCACACCACCCACTGGCACGCGAATACGTTGACCATCGATATGTAAACGACCACTGCCATAGGGGCGTAGATTAAACGCCAAAGCATTTTTCACATCGGGTAACGAAATACCCAAATTTGCTAACTGGGAAGTATCGATATGCACGGTGATTTGTTGCTTCAATACACCTTCAACCGATACCTTGGTAACGTTAGGTACGGTTAACAAATCTCGGCGAATCACACGGGAGAATTCACGTAGCTGGTATGGGGTAAAATCCGGCGCGGTGAGCGCGTAAAATAAACCGTATACATCCCCAAAGTCATCCGCCACTTGAATAGGGCGCACACCAGTTGGTAATGAATTCTGCACATCACCCATGCGTTTGCGTAACTCATCCCATATTTGTGGCAACTCGGTGCCGTCATACATGGATTTCATTTCCACTGTGATTTCAGATACTCCCGGCTTGGAAACCGAACGCACATGATCCACTTGCGACATTTGCTGAATGGCCGTTTCCAATGGCTCCGTCACTTCTTTTTCAACCTGTTGTGCACTGGCACCAGGGTAAGCGGTGATCACCATGGCTTGCTTAATGGTGAACGACGGGTCTTCTAATCGACCAATTTCACCCAAACCAAATAAGCCACCGATCAAGCAGATGACAACCATTAACCAAGTATTGACGGGCGTTTTAATGGACGCCTTTGCGATATCCATAATCAGCCCCTTTTTATTGCTTGTTGTAAGGGCGCACTAGCAACCCTTCTTTCATTTGTGTCACACCGGCTGAAACCACTTTTTGTCCTTTTTCTAAACCGGATAAAACCGCCACCCAGCCTTCAATCATTGGGCCGACGGTGACTTTTTGGCTGTGAATACGCTCTGTTTTCTCGTCATACACCCACACGGACATGCTGTCATCTGTGCCGGTTAGTAAGGCACTAACGGGGACACCGAGCACTTCGGGTAAAGATTCATCACTGCCTTTCAAGGTAACGGTGGCACGCACCCCTGGGGTAATATTCACATCTTTCGGTGCATCCATAGCGTACACAACCGCATAGGTTTGACTCACAGGATCCGGCTCGGTGGAATACTCCACATATTCGATTTCAAATTCTTTGTTTACAGCGCCATCGATGAACGCGGTGGCTTTAGCCACTTGGGAGCGGCTGTATTGGTTCACTAAACGCTCTGGGATATCAAACTTGAAGTGAATGCGGGACAAATCTTGTAAACGGGCGATGGGAGCGCCGGTATTAATAAAGCCTTTGTTTTCAATTAAACGCTGCGACACTAACGCATCAAACGGCGCTTTTAGCACGCTGTACTCCAAATTGGCTTTGGCGTTTTCTAATTCAATTTCAGCCAGTTCGTAATTCACTTCGGCATTATCCACGGACTTTTCAGAGCCAATGCCCTTGGTGGCAATGGCTTTGACGCGAGACAGCTCCAATTTGGCCTGCTTCACTTTCACTTCCGCCATGCGAACCGCTCGCTCAAACGGCTCAGGCTCTAATTTAGCAATAACGCGACCTTTGCGAATGGTTTGCCCTTCAGGCAAATTTACTGACTGTAAGCGTCCACTTACTCGAAATGAGAGATCCACTGTGGTTTTTGCCATCACCTTGGCAGGGAAAGTAAACTGATGCTCTGTGGTGGCGGTCTTTACCTCTGATAATTGCACCACAACCGCTTTTTCTTGCTGTTTTTGTACGTCAGCACTATTACCACAACCGGCCAATGCGGCCATGATCAACAGGGCTAAAAATCCGCCTTCATATCTCATGTTTTTTCTCCCAATTATCCCGTCTAAGCATAGCCTGAGTTCATTTTTTAAACAGCGACTAAATATGGTGCGTATTTGTAGCACATTGACAGGTTTACACATAGTGTTAATCTGTCAATCATATGGAGCAATATCCGTAAAACACCTATCTATATTTGCAACAGTCCATCTCAGGTGCCCTAAATGGCCGTAGAAACAGAGCAAAAGATCCTAGCTGGTGCTCGACACTGCTTTTTTCAACATGGCTATAAAGCCACTAATATGACCTTGATCAGCGAATACGCCGGCTTTTCCCGCGCCACTGTACATAAACACTTCAAGAATAAAGACGATGCCTTTCGTCAGCTGTGCCAACAACTTCAACTCCAGGCCAGCCAAGCCTGTATTCTCATTCTCAAGCAAGACCTTGAGTGCTGGCAGAGCATTCGTGCCATTGCAGAAGCCTG
>JBFEWA010000304.1:0-4102 GCA_041546605.1 Bermanella sp. | reverse complement strand
GGCTTGGCCTGTGTGCCGGGCAAAGAAGCGGAATTCGAAGAGGCCATTAAGCAAGCTTACATTTACGCCAAAGCGCTGGATGTCAAAATGGTGAACGTGTTAGCTGGTCGTTGTTTGGATGAAAGCAAGCGGGATCAGTATTTAGAGGTGTTTAAAAGCAACCTGAAAAAAGTGGCCACCGTCATGGCGCGCTATCATATTCTCACCACGTTTGAAGCGGTGAACACACAGGATATGCCTGGCTTTTTGATCCATCATACTGAGCAGATGTTGGATATCATGGCAGAGCTGAATCACAGTAATTTAAAAATGCAGTATGACATTTATCACATGCAAATCATGGATGGTAATGTGGATGAAACCCTACGCCATCATGCCCAGCAAATCGGCCATATCCAATTTGCCGATGTGCCCGGTCGCGGCGAGCCTTTAAGCGGTAATTTAAATTTCAAAAGCATTTTTGAAGACATTAAGAACAGCCATTATCACGGCTATATCAGCGCGGAATATCGCCCCAGTGAAGGGAATACTCTGGCCAGTTTGTATTGGCGCGAGCAATTTGATTTAGATTGGATGAATCATCCACCGGAAAGCCATCTTTCTCCTTATTGAAAGTCCCTAAAGCTTTCAGATTAAAGGCCGATATGTAAGTTAAGCTTGATGGATTAAGCCCAGACTTCAGGGTAGTTACCCAAAAAAAGGATGCAGCAAAAGGATTTTTGCTACCTCCCTTTTTTTATAAGTCGCCTAGGATCTGGCTGCGCCTAACAAGGGACGTTTTATGCTTCACGACCATCCACATTGTGAAACATTGGCGCAGCCAACACTTCTTAGCCAATTATTTGCTGTTCTCAAATACCAAGATCACATTATTGGCGGGCAAGTTAATGCGTTGTTTGAACTTTAATGATGCTACTTCCCCTTCATCTATCAGCCAGCTTAATTCTTTGATTCCTGCCTCTGGGTTTACATCGATTTTTAACCAATGATCCAAGCTGGCATTTCCCTCACTGGTGAAACCGTTTTCGTTAATGGGGCCGTAGCAAAACAACAGGCCACCTGGCTTTAAGGCTTCTGATACTCCCTTAAAAAAAGCCCTGACACTTGCCGGTGCAATAAAATGCAAGAGGTTGGCGCAATACGCAAAGTCATATGAGTGTGGGCTCACCGGCCAAGATGGCGTGTTAATATCCACGGCTAGGGCAGGTCTAAGATTGGTAAGCTGTGCATCCTCGAGCCATGGCTGTGATAACAAGAGATTGTCTGGATGTTCTGAGAGTTGCCAGTCAAGCCTAGGCAGGCGCTCAGCCATGTATACGCCGTGTTGGGCAGTGCCACAGGCTAGCTCCAGTAATGCGCCTCCTTGTTCTAACCAAGGGGCAAGGGCGCAATAGATGGGTTCTTGATTGCGCACACAGGCTTGATTTTCAATTTTATCCATATTGTGACTATCTTTAATACGCGCTGTTTATGGCGCTTAGCTTACCAGATACAAAAGGAATAATGTTTGCTGGCGCGAAAGGCAGTAAAATAGCTCAATCCATGTAAAATACGCGTAAATCGAATATCGAGGTGTTTATGTCAAAAGTGGTATTAATTACAGGGGCCAATCGTGGCATTGGTTTATCCTTGGCTCAGCAGTATGTAGACAAAGAATACGAAGTCATTGCCGTGTGTCGTGAAAGCTCAGAAGAAATCGAAGAGTTGGCGGATTTGGTAATCAGCGGCATTGATTTAAGCCAAGATGATGCCATGGACAGTGTGACGCAGGTATTAGAGTTAGCCCAAGGCCCTGACTTCAAATTGGACATTGTGATTAACAACGCTGGTTTATTCAAAAACGAAACCCTAGACAATATGGATGTAGACACCATTCGTGAACAGTTTGAGATTAACGCCTTAGCGCCTTTAAAAATTACCCATGGTTTACTGCCGTATCTGGGCGAAGGCTCAAAAGTGGTGAACATTACCAGTCGTATGGGCAGCATCGAAGATAACACCAGTGGTGCCTATTATGGTTATCGCGCCAGTAAAGCGGCATTGAATGCGTTTACTAAATCGTTTGCTATGGATTTAAAACCAAAAGGCATTGCAGTGGCTGTGGTGCACCCAGGTTTTGTGCAAACCCGCATGGTGGGCTTTAACGGTGACATTACACCGGATCAAGCGGCCAAGGGGATTATCGAGCGCGTGAGTGAGTTGAGTTTAGAGAATACAGGTGGATTTTGGCATTCGAACGGAAAACCTCTCCCCTGGTAACTTTTAAGCTATTGCGCTTGCTAACACGGCGTTAAAGAAAAAATAAAACTTAGTTATTTATGAATCTATAAACTCCTGCGTTTTATTTTTTCTTTGCCTTGTTTTAGCTACGCTCATGACGCTTAAAAAGTTTGATGATATTTATAATAGAAATCGCAAAATTTTAAAATTAGTACAACAATTGGTAGAAGAAATGAGTATCGAAAAAGATAAAGTGGTTTACTTTCACTACACCCTAACCGGTGAAGATGGCAAAGCATTTGAAACCAGTATTAACAGCCACCCCATGACGTACTTGCATGGCCATAACAACATTTTGCCAGCCCTTGAAGCGGAATTTGAAGGCAAGAACCAAGGTGATGCGTTCCAAGTGACCTTATCGCCAGAACAAGCCTACGGGCAACGTAATGAAGCCGGTGTGCAACGTATTCCGATTAAACACTTGGCTACGAAAGGTAAATTACAAAAAGGCCAAGCGGTGAAGGTGAATACCGATCAAGGCATGCGTGATGTGACTATTGTAAAAGTAGGTAAATTTAACGTAGACGTGGATACCAATCACCCACTAGCCGGCATGACCATTACTTTCGATGTGAGCATCGAAGAAGTGCGTGATGCAGAAGCGGAAGAGTTGGCCCATGGGCATGTGCATGGGGTTGGTGGTCATCACCACTAATTTAAAGTTAGCTTGTTCGATATAGCTTTGTTAAAAATGATTTGGGTATCGTTATTTATACGGCATAAACGCCTCACCCAAATCATTTTTTGCCTCGCTCTATCATCGTGGCTGAAGCTTTTAATTCTAAAATTAAGAAAGTGAATAGCGTTGTAAAAAATAATAAAAAAGGTCTCAGCATGACTCTGCAAGTTCAGCATGATCGACTCAAACAGCAACTGAAATCCAAGCGCGATCAATTGTCAGATACCCACAGCACCCGTTTGCATCGTGCCATTAGCTGGCTGAAATGTGCAGCAGAACAAACGGATGATATGGATTTGCAGCTCATCAGTTTGTGGATTGCGTTTAACGCGTGTTATGCCGTCGACCAAGGTGGCAGTGAATCCCTAGCAGAGCGCTTCGCCTTTCAACGCTTTATCGAAAAGTTAGTAAAACATGATAAAGACCAGCAAATTTATGCGTGCCTGTGGCAAACGTATTCAGGGCCGGTGAAGGCGTTGATTAAAAATCCTTACGTGTATGCCGGGTTTTGGCAGGTCAAACGGGAAGATGTAAACAGTGACGCGTGGCGTGAAGACTTTGATCAATTAAGCGTGTCTGCGCTTAATCACTTGAGTCGGCAAAATGTCCCTGAACTGCTCACAATTGTGCTGGATCGTTTATTTGTATTGCGTAATCAACTGATACATGGCGGTGCCACATATGGCTCGCAAGTAAATCGCGAGCAGGTGGCCGATGGCGCACAGTTATTATCCACATTAGTGCCTATTATGGTCGAAATCTTGCTCGAAGCCGGTGCAGATGACTGGGGCGATATTTATTATCCTGTATTAAATTAGGGTGTGATTAATCAGGTATTGGAACAACCTGCTGGAAACCTATGGTTTTGTTTGTGAATGTGCAGTAATTAAGTGAAATACTGCCAATATTTAGGATAAATACAGGAGAGTTCGATGATTTCCTGTATGCTGATTGACTAAATCATAAACTACCTGAAACTTGGGTTATTGCCATGAATGCCACTGAGCGCTTAAAACAAGAAAAACAAGCTCTGATTGCAAAGTACGCCATTCGTAATAATGGATTCGCTTTGTATCAAGTTCTATCGACCATTATCCCTTACTTCGCATTATTCTATCTTGCTATTGTGAGCCTAGATGTTTC
>JBFEWA010000015.1:0-19176 GCA_041546605.1 Bermanella sp. | reverse complement strand
TGGTTTTCGATGGCGTTTTGAAATTGCTTTGCCACATTTTCCTTATCTTCTGGGTGCACTCTTTGATCAAATAACGCGTAGTTGGCAATGTGGCTTTGAGGCTCACTTTCGTAAAATATTTGCCACATTTGTTTATCCCAAAGTAGTGAGTCTTTGCGGATGTCGTATTCCCAGATACCTAACTTTGCACTGTCAGCGGCTAATTGAATGCGGTTTTCTTTTATTTTCTGTGATTCAAAGCTTTTCCGAATCAGTAAAATATTGGGACGAAATATAAATAGATATTCCAGTACCAATAGCACTAATGTGATGAGCCAAAGCATGGTTTGTGTGGAAATGCTTCTTGTTACTTGATCTTCCGCTTCTTGCTCATAGGCATTAACAATAATATTTAGACGAAACAGTAAGTAATTGATGTTGTGTGTTTCAAATTGTAATAGATCTTCAGGATTAATATGCTCGGAGCGGGTCGCGGCTAAAATATTAAGCGCACTCTTAACATATTGATTTACATCCTGATCCAGAGATGGATCGCCGCCCTGATATAGCTTTTGGATGTCATCCGAAGGTGCCGAACCCATGAGCCCGTTATGGCTGCTAAGCATAAGATTGGCGGACTCTAAAAGTATGGCGCGAGTCGTGTCTTGGTTGGGGTCATTGCTGCGAATCTTTTCCACTAATAAATTCACTGCCAATGCAATACGTTGCGACAGCATGCGTTGTCGCCCTGCTTGGTTAATGACCTTGGCGTCATACTGGTGGGCGCTAAACATGGTGTTCATGGTATAGACCGAGACGGTCAGCATGATCGCCAATAGCACCAATGCCATAATGACTCGACCGCGAGTCTTGGTAATGAGTTTGTGTACGTTAGCCAAGAGGTTGATCCATTGATGGCAAAGCCATACCGCCTAGATTAGGTAATATGTATTAATACTAGACCAATATGGGCAATTGATATGGGATTGGGAGTAAAGTGGTGGGAAATTTGGGCTGACTTTAAGAGGGTATAAAAAAAGCAGCCGAAGCTGCTTTTGGGGGACGTTACTCGCACTCGGCGGCGTATTCGTCCGCGCTTAGAAGGTCTTCTAGCTCGCTTTCTTCAGATAGCTTCACTTTAAAGAACCAAGCGTCGTCGTACGGTTCGCTGTTGGCTTTTTCTGGCTCATCTACTAGAGATTCGTTTACTTCAACGATTTCACCAGATACAGGCGCATAGATGTCGCTGGCGGCTTTTACAGATTCAACCACAGCAATGGCGTCGTCCTTGTTTACTTCGCTACCCACTTCAGGCAGTTCAACGAAAACCACGTCGCCTAGCTGTTCTTGGGCGAAATCCGTGATACCCACGGTCACAATGCCGTTGCCTTCATTGCGAATCCACTCGTGAGACGCCACATATTTTAGTTCGGCTGGGATTTGAGCCATGTTGTGTTCCTTAATCGGGTGATAATGAATGGGGCTAGTGTAGCCCGAAATTTATTTTTTAAAAGGGGGCGTCAGCGGAAAGTGACGCCCGCTTGCCTTGAATTATTCGTAAACTTTCTTGCCATTACGCACGAATGGCATGTTCACCATGCGCACGGGTACGGCTTTACCACGCATGTCCACTGCGCATTCTGTGCCCGCATCAGCAGGTACACGGGCCATGGCGATGGATTGTTGAAGGGTCGGGCTGAAGGTGCCTGAGGTCACTTCGCCAGTTTTATCACTAGTGGTGAAAATCACTTTTTGGTGGCTGCGCATCACACCGCGGGTTTCCAGCACTAGGCCCACAAGCTTGTACTCGATACCGGCTTCTTTTTCCGCTAGTAGGGCGGCTTTGCCGATAAACTCGCGGTCGTCTTTAAGTGCCAAAGTCCAGCCCATGCCTGCTTGCCATGGGGTGATGGTTTCGTCCATGTCGTTGCCGTATAGGTTCATACCTGCTTCTAAACGCAAGGTGTCACGGGCACCTAGGCCAGCTGGTTTTACTCCTTGGTTTAATAGGGCATCCCAAAAGCTTTGCGCTTGAGAGGCTGGAATCATGATTTCTAAACCGTCTTCGCCAGTGTAGCCAGTACGACCGATGAACCAATCGCCACAAGGCAATCCTTGGAAAATAGATAGCTGTTCGATCACGCCAGCTTGCTCAGCAGTGGCCGCTTGTTTGGCTTTTTCAATGGCTTCTGGGCCTTGCACGGCGATCATGGCTAGATCTGGTTGTTCGGTTAATTGCGCGTCGAATTTCGCGATTTGCTGATTCATCCAAGCTAAATCTTTTTCACGAGTGGCACAGTTGACCACTACGCGGTAACCACCTAGGGCGTCCGCGCGGTAGACGATCAAGTCATCAATCACGCCGCCTTTTTCGTTTAGCATGCCGCTGTAAAGGGCTTTGCCTTCGCTGGTAAGCTTGGCCACATCATTGGCCAATAGATACTGTAAGTAGGCTTGTGCGTCTGGGCCGGTGACATCGACTACCGTCATGTGGCTCACGTCAAACATGCCGGCATCTTCACGTACTACGTTGTGTTCTTGGATTTGAGAGCCGTAATGGATGGGCATGTCCCAACCACCAAAGTCGACAATCTTTGCGCCTGCAGCTAAGTGTGCATCATATAAAGCAGTACGTTGGCCCATGAAAGATCCTAGTGTTAGTGTGGTTAAATTTCGGCGGCATTATAGCAAGGGTGCCCATCAGGCGAAATGCAGAGTTTTCAAGGCAAGATGAATGGGGTGCGATTAAAGCAAGAATACAGCAGGATTATGGCGTAGGGGCCACGTTCCAACGGCCAATACCGCGATCAATGAACTCGGTGGCCAAGCGACCCGTGCTTGAGCCAGTACCGGTAACATCCAGATTGGTATTGGTGGGTACATTCATAAAAAAGCCTTTGTTGGTCATTGGGCCTTGGCCCCAGTTTAAGGCTTGCTTTTGGAAGGATAAGAAAAAGTCGGCGGTGCCTGTGCCATCCGTGTCTGCCACGGACAAGCTTTGCACATTGCTCAAGGCCACACAGTCGGCGCCATCGGTACAGCTACCGGCGCTTTCACCAATATAGGTGGCGCGGTTATCTGTGATGCTGCCCCCGGCTGCGGTGAATAAGCTGGCTGGGTTACCGTTAATGGTCATGCCGATATTACCGCTAAAGCTGGCAAAGTTACCTTGCAGCATGCCTTTGGCGTCTTCAAAACCAATGCGAAAGCCAATCATGTCATTGGTGACATCGCTTACGGCCCATTCGATATAAGGATTGGTGAATTCAAACGGCACAATGGCACCGGTATTGGTGTCGATGTAACCAAGGGAAATATTGCTGGCGTTAAAGTCGGTGCCATTGCCTAAACCTAAGCCGTTATCGTAGTTGCTACCCAGGGTGAGGCTATCGGCATTGGCTTGAATCTTTACGTTTTGGCCAAAGGTGATGCGGCTGAATTTCTCGGTGCCGTCTAGGCGGGATTCCATTTCGATATAGGCCTGACCGACGGTTTGCTCCATTTGAGCATCGTCTAACGCTTGCAATTGTGCCGTGGCGTGATGACTCACAGCAAAAACGCCTGTTAGCAGCAAGGTTTTGTAGGAAAATATCGTTTTCATGGGCTTTTTATTATTTTTATCCCGTGTTTGGTCTTTGTTGGCCAAAAATCAGGTGAGCAGATTAGCGTAAAGCTACCCCCTGTCAAAGTGTTACAGGATGTTTTTTTTGTGTTACAGGCGGTTAATGCGGCTCATGTCCATTGATTGGTCAATCTTGCAGTACAAACGTGCCATGTGAACCTGCATTCACTTGTTTTTATTGGTAATTTTCTACGACAAAAGCATGGGCAGAAGGTTCATGTCATTATTCATGAAGGCGGCATCTTGGCGTAAGTTGTCCCGTTATCTACATGGCACACGTCGAGAGGTGTTAAATGCATATGGGCTTACAGGTTCACTTGTCCCCCCTATATGGCCTGTGCTTTCATTGGTCAATCATTTCAGCAAGGAATCAACACATGGCAAAAACCGTTGAGTTTTATTTTGATTTTGTCAGCCCCTACAGTTATTTGGCTATGACTCAACTGGATGAAGCTTTTGCGCAGCAGGATGTGGAATGGGCATACAAGCCGGTTTTTTTAGGGGCCTTGCATCAGGCTCAGGATATGCCGTCACCTGCGTTTATTCCTAACAAAGCCAAGTGGATTTATCGCGATTGCCACCTGTGGGCACAGCATTATCAGGTGCCATTGGCGTGGCCGGCTCAATTTCCGTTTAACACCATGTTTTTGCTGCGTGCATGTTTGTTTTTACAGCAATCCCAGCCGCAGAAAGTGGCCGAGTTTGTAAAACAGACCTTCCAGGCTATTTGGCAAGAGGGTTTGAAGGTAGGCGATGAGCAGGCGGTGCAGGCTCATTTGCAGGCTTTAGGTTTGGATGTGGCTGCTCTTATGGAAGGGTGCCAGCAGCAGTGGGTAAAGGATGGTTTAAAGCAAAGCGTCAGTGATGCTCATGCACTGGGCTTGTTTGGCGTGCCAGCATTCAAAGTCAATGATGACGTCTTCTTTGGCCAGGATCGTTTGATGTTTGTGCAGCAAGCGGTGGCCGCGTCTGCATGATGAATTCAGTATTTTCTGTGTGCCCGCTATGTGACTGTGAACAGTGTGAGTCATTTCATCAAGATAATAATAAACGCACCCAGCGGGTGTATTTGCGCTGCTCTCAATGTCACTTAGTGTTTGTGCCGCCTGAGTTTTATTTAACTGCAGCCCAAGAAAAAGCCGAATACGATTTACATGAAAACGACGTATTGGATGACGGCTATCGGCAATTTTTACAACGGGTGTGGCAGCCTTTCAAGGGGCAGTTACCAGCAGGGGCTCAGTTGTTGGATTTTGGTTGTGGCCCCGGCCCGTTACTTGCGCAGATGATGCAAGAAGAGGGCTTTTCAGTGGCCTTGTTTGATCATTTTTATTACCCCCAGCCTGAGGTGTTAAAGCCAAAATTTTATGATGGCATTACGGCTACCGAGGTGATTGAGCATTTGCACCAGCCGCGGGCGGTATTTGAGTCTTGGCTGGCATGCATAAAACCCGGAGGGGTGTTGGCGGTGATGACGAAGCTGGTGTCCACGCAAGCGGCATTTGCACAGTGGCATTACAAAAATGACTTAACCCATGTGTGCTTTTTTAGTGATGAAACATTCGCTTGGCTGGCGGATCGTTATGATTTGCAGGTGACACGCTATGGTCAGGACGTCACTTTATTTCGATTAGCAAAATAATCAGAAGGGTTATTCTGTGGGCAATTGCTGCGCTTCTTTGGTAGAGGCCAGCAAGGTGGCCATGGCTGCGGGCATTTGCTCTAGCTCGGCTTGGATATCGTGATTATCTTGTTTGATTTTATGATCAATGGCGGTACAAAGTTGGGCCAGTTCATCGGCGGCGAGATTGCCACTTACGCCTTTGAGAGCGTGGTTAATGTCGTGCACCGCAGTCCAATCTTTACTATTGGCAGCCTCTATTAAACGCGCCACATCTTCACTGTGATTCGCTTCAAACATACCCAGTAGGCGTACATACAGGGTTTTCTTGCCCCCAAGTTGCACAAGAGCTTGTTTAATATTTAAACCGGGTAGGGCGTCGGGCCAATCAGACACTGAGTTTTCCTTGTTTATCTGTCGCTATGTTAAGTTTGGTTCAGCTTAATTGAATGTCAAACATGGATACAGGGAATTGTGACCCTAGCATCTCTGGTGTTTTGTAAGTATCTGTTTTTAAATAGGTGCTTTGTCATTTCTAGGCCATTTTCATGCTGAAAGTGTATCAATCCAATAAAGTCGAGCGATTATTAAGCAAGTTGGTGACGCTCTTGTTGGAGCAGGATACCTCGCCACTGGAACAAGAAATCATTGTGGTGGAAAACCCAGGCTTGGCCCATTGGCTCAAAATGCAGCTGGCTCACAGTTTGGGCATTGCTGCGAACATCGAATTTCCCATGCCATCTCGTTTCTTTTGGCAAATTCAGCGTCAACTCATGCCGGATTTGGCACAAGACAGTGTGTTCAATAAAAACAGCCTTACGTGGTTGATTATGGAGTGCCTGCAAGATAAGGGATTTATGTCGCAACCGGCATTTCAGTTATTGCGCAGTTTTTTACAAGAAGAGGCATCACCTCAAGAATTGAATTTACGCACCTATCGCCTAGCCAACACCATTGCCGATTTATATGACCAATATTTAGTGTATCGACCAGACTGGATAGAAAACTGGCAGCAACAAGATTGGCAAATAGATGGCGAGCCATTGGGCGAGCATGCTTGGCAGGGTATGTTATGGAGTGAGTTATTAAAGCGTGTGACGCAAAAACAATTGCCAGATCGCCATCGTGCCAACATGGTGGCGGACTTTATGGATGCGTTGCACGGGGTTGATGCGCAACATTTGCCAAAGCGCGTTATCTTTTTTGGTTTTACCACCTTGCCTAAACATCAAATCGATGCGCTGCAATTATTATCACAAAAAATGGAAGTGCATTTGTTAACCCCTAATCCCTGTGAATACTATTGGGGGGATGTGGTCAGTGAACAGGATCAAGCGCGTTTGCGCTCGCGTAATTTAGCTTTGCCGTTAGTGGATGCGGGCAATGACTTATTGGCGTCCTTAGGCAAGTTAGGAAAGGACTTTCAGCGCTTGTTGTTGGATGTTACCAATGTGGAAGAAGAGTCATTGTTTTTAGAAAATCAAGGGGACTCGCTGTTGCAGCAAATTCAAAATCAGATTTTGCACTTGCAGCAACCACAACAGGCATTATCTCATGGTGAATTAGACGACAGTATTCAAATTGTAGGGTGTCACAGTGCCATGCGCGAAGTGGAAGTCTTACATGATTATTTGTTAAATATTTTTGAAAACAAACAGGTAGCACCACAAGATGTGGTGGTCATGATTCCGGATGTGGCCAGCTATGCACCCTTTATTGATGCGGTGTTTAATAAGCCAGCTGGCCCTATGAGCATACCGTATTCTATTTCTGATCGTCCCATTCAAGCGGAACATCCTATTTTAAATGGGGTGGCTTTGTTGTTGGAGTTACCGCAATCGCGCATGGGCTTGCGTGAGGTCATGACATTATTGGAAATTCCTGCTGTGTATCGAGCGTACGGGTTAACTGAAGCTCAGCTGCCTCGTCTAAAGCAATGGCTAATGGATGCCGGTGTGCGTTGGGGTTTTGATGAAAGCAGTCGCGCGGACTTGGGCTTGCCCAAGTGGCAACAGAACACCTGGCTGTATGGTATTCGACGCTTATTGATGGGGTATGCGGTGCAATCTAATGAGCGCATACAAGGTATCGTGCCAGTGGCCAATATCGAGGGCTTGGATGCGCAATTATTGGGGCCGTTGATTCAATTTGTGCATCATTTACATGAATTTTCCCAAGCCATGCAACAGGGAAAAACCGCAGAAGAGTGGTCGCCGTTTTTGCATCATTGGATTCATCAAATTTTCCAAGCGGATGATGTTGAGCTTGCCCTATTGGAGCATGTGTTTGCTGCCATTGAAGACTGGGTGCAATCCACGCAAATGGTGCATTATCACGCCCAGCTTGATCATAAAGTCATGGCCGATGGCATCAAAAGTCGATTGCAAAAATCCAATGGCTCACAACACTTCATGGTAGGTAAGGTGAATTTTTGTACCTTGCTGCCCATGCGCAGTATTCCATTTAAAGTGGTCGCGGTGCTGGGTTTAAATGACAGCGAGTATCCGCGCAGTGTGGTGCCCAATAGCTTGGATTTAATGCGATTTAAACATCGTTTAGGGGATCGAAGTCGCCGCGATGAAGACCGCTATTTATTTTTAGAAGCGATTCTGTCTGCTCGTGAAGCATTATGGCTGAGTTATAAGAGTAAAAGTCAAAGCAATGATGAGCCGTTAACCCCGTCTGTGGTGTTAGCAGAATTTATGGATTACCTAACCCCCACCCATCAGGCTTTGGTGCAGCAGCATCCATTGCAGCCGTTTAATCCTGTGTACTATCAAAATGACACGGAGTTTTATAGTTACAACAAGGAGTGGTTAGCGGCCATAGCGGATTCTAAAACAACATCCCATGAAGTTCATTTTGCACAAGCGCCTACGTATTGGGATGAGGATGTAACCATAGAGCAGATGATTCAATTTTACCAAAATCCGTGTCGGTTTTATTTACAGCATCAATTGGATATCCGCTTGTTCCAATCTTTTGATGATGAAGATGATCACGAACCGTTTGTACTAGATGGCTTGGTTCAATATCAATTAAAACATTCCATGATGCAGGACGTGCTTCAAGGAGATGTGGTGAATATGGATCGCGCAGAAGGCAAATTAGCTTTTGGCGAAATAGGGGAAAGTCAATGGCAGGGCATGCAGCAGCAATTGCAACCCATGATGCAGACCTATGAAGATTATCAACAATATGAGCGTTGCGAGCCTGTTGAAATTAACGTTTATTTTTCTGATGAGCAGCCGCGTATTGTTGGCTGGCAGTATCAGGTTTATCAACAATATCATCTCATGTTGGTGCCAAGCCGTTTTAAAACCAAATATCTTATCCAATTGATGATAGAGCAAGCAGGTTTGAGCGCCATGGGGCAGCAAAAACACAGTCGCCTTATTTGCCAAGATAAAATGATTACTTTAAAACCCATGAAGGTGGCGCAAGCAAAATCCTATTTAGAAAGGTTGCTGAATTATTATTTACAAGGAATACAAACACCCTTAGCATTTTTATCGGATACCGCTTGGCAATTGGTAGAACCTTTGAAAAAAGGCGCGAAAAAATCCCCTGAGGCGAAAGCCATGAGTACCTTTGTGGGTACGGATAATAGTTTTGGTTATGGCCAAACAGGGGAGCGCGAAGATTTGCATGTGATCCGTTGTTTGGGCGAGCTACAAGAGATCCCACAAACCACCATTGCAATGGCCCAGGAAGTATTTGGCGTGTGGATAGACGAAGAGCTGTATGAGGAGGCCAGCCTATGACCGACTCTCACGCTTTACAGCATGATGGCATGAATATTTTAGATACCACTTGCGTGCCGTTAACGGGTGTCTCTTTAATTGAAGCCAGTGCCGGTACTGGTAAAACCTATACTATCACCAGTTTATACGTACGTTGGGTGTTAGGGCATGGTTGTGTGCCGCGTAATCCAGAAAATATTTTGGTGGTTACCTTTACCCGTGCTGCCACAGAGGAATTGCGTGATCGTATTCGCCGGCGTCTGCGTCAAGCGTATTTGGCGTTGCAAGGGGAAGCGGATGATCCTTTAATTGATGCCATTAAACATGAGCTAACCGATTTAGATGACGCTAAGCAAAAATTAAAAGATGCCCAGCAGCTCATGGATTTAGCAGCCATTTATACCATTCATGGTTTTGCTCAGCGTTTGTTACGTCAAAACGCAGTAGAAAGCGGTTTGAGCGGTGAATTTGAATTGGTCATGGATGAATCGGAATTACTAGCGCAAGCGGTTCGAGATGTGTGGCGTGCTGAGATTTACCCATTATCCGGTGAATCATTGCAGGTTGTGTTGCAACACTGGAAAACCCCAGATGGTTTATTGGCAAACCTAAGATCCTTGCTTTATAAAGATGTGCACTTTCATACAGGCAGCAGTAATAGCAACTTTAAGCAAGCCAGCGAAGCATTAGCTCAAACACTTGTGCGCTTTCGTGGGCAATGGGATGCTCATCATTTGCAATTCATTGAACAAATCCAATCTCATCCTCAGGCGAATGGTAGCTTTACTCGATATGTATCCAGTCGCGTGAATTATATTCAGGCTTATCTTGATTCCCCTAACACAGTGAAACAAGCGGATGTGATCAAAGCCCTTGAAGCCTTTTCTCCAACAGGCATGCTCAAGTCGGTAAAAAAAGGGGGCGAGCCCATTGACCATGACGTGAGTGTGTTGTGTGAATCATTACTGCAAGCCATAACCCTTTATGACGAGGCAAAAGCCCAGTATCTGCGTGAGTTGCGTCAGTCGTTTTTATTAGCACTTAGAACACGCTTGCAGCAGCTTAAACAGCAACAAGATATTTTATCCACGGATGACTTATTAAAGAATGTGAATGTTGCATTGCAAGGGGCTAATCGTGATAGCTTGTTGCAGCAAATTCGACATCAGTACCCAGTGGCCATGGTGGATGAATTTCAAGATACCGATGGCGAGCAGTATCAAGTCTTTCACAGGTTATACGCGCAACCTGAACAGGATAAAACCCTCGCCTTGTTTATGATTGGTGATCCCAAGCAGGCTATATATAAATTTCGCGGGGCGGATATTTTCACGTATATCCAAGCCAAAAAACAGGTGGATGCGCGCTACACATTAGATACCAATTATCGATCTACCAAGAACATGGTGGATGCGGTGAATACCATTTTTACTCAGCATGATCACCCTTTTATTTATGATGACAGCATTCCGTTCTTAGCGGTCAACGCCAATGACTCTGCGGCGCCGCTTACTTTAAAAGGTGAAGAACAAGCGGCTCTATCTTGGGTGATGATTAAAGATCAAGACATCAGCACTAAGTCAAAACTGACCAATCAATGCGCAGAAAGTTGTGCTGAACAAATCAGCGTTTTGTTAAATGCGGCGAAAAATCAACAAGCATATATTGGGGATAAACCTTTAGCTGCTTCAGATTTGGCAGTACTGGTGCGTAATAGACATCAAGCAGCCGCCATTAAGCATAGCCTTTCTAATCGCGGTATCAGTTGCGTTTATGTGGGACAAGAAAGTGTATTCGAAAGTGAAGAGGCTCAAGCCTTGTTTGCATTAATGCAGGGAGTACACGGATTAAATGAGCGTCAATATCGCAATGCGTTGGCGTATCCTATTTGGTCATTATCTTTGCATGACTTCTCTCGCTTTCAGCAAGATGAAGCTGCATGGGAAGTGGAATTAGAGCACCTGTATGTTTGTCATGATATTTGGGCCAAGCAAGGGATTATGGCCATGGTCATGCATTGGTTGCATATAAGGCACTTGCCAAATGAATGGCTGGCATTGAGCCATGGCGAGCGTCGTTTAACGAATATGATGCATCTTGCGGAATTACTACAAGAAAGTGCCACTCAGGTGCAAGGTATGCAGGGGTTGCTGACTTGGTTCTCTCAGCAGATTGTGCAAGGAAATGGCAATCAAGAAGGTAAGCAACTACGTTTAGAAAGTGATGCCAACCTTGTGCATATTATTACCATCCATAAATCTAAGGGTTTGGAATATCCAGTGGTGTTTTTACCCTTTAATTGGGAAGGTAAGGCGTCTAAAGATGAATTATTTTATGACGAAACCCATAACCGCTTAGTATGCGATTTAACTGGCGATTATATTGATCAACGCATAAAAGAAGGGCTGGCCGAAGAGGTGCGCTTGTTATATGTGGGGCTAACTCGTGCGGCCAGTAAATGTTTTGTCTCGCTTCCTGATAATCAGCAGAAAAAAATAGATGAAGTGATGGCATTGAGTGCACTTCATCATGTTGTATTTGCGGGCGCCAGTGATGGTATTTCATTCGTGCTTGCGGGTTTGCAAGCAGCCGCACCTCAGCAGTTTGAAGTATGTGATGCATTAACAAGTTGCACGGCATTTCAAGAGCAGCAAGACAATCAAACACTGCAAGTTAAGGTCTTTAACGGAAAAATTGCACGACCATGGCAGATGTCCAGTTTCTCAAGTTTGGTGCGACACCTCCATGGCCCCATAAGTCCGCGTTTTGAAACAGATGACGTGGTGACTGAGCCTATTCCTAGTGCCGTAGACGAGGGCAATCTAGCAGGACAGTTCCGTTTTCCTAAAGGGGCCCATGCGGGTAATTTTTTACATACCCTATTAGAAAGCATTGACTTTACGCAGTTGCCTGAGGATTTAAATTCATTAATTGAATCTCTATTGGCGCGTTTTGGTATTGATCTACACTGCCTTGATGATGTGCCTCCATGGTTGCACAGCATATTGCACGCAACCATGAATGCCCATGGTGGTGATGCGATACGGTTATGCGATTTGCAAGCTCACATGAAAAAAGTGGAAATGGAATTTTATTTTCCAGTGGAAACCCTTAATGCCAAGGATGTGAATACATTGTTGAGTCATTTCCCTTGTGTGCAATCGCCGGTTCAGGCTTTGGATTTTTCACAATTAAAAGGCATGTTAAAGGGCTTTATCGACTTAACATTCACTTGGAAAGATCAGTATTTCATTCTGGATTATAAATCCAACCATTTAGGTAATGATTTTGCGGATTACCAATACATGAATATGGATAAGGCCATGGCAGAGCACAGGTACGATGTGCAGTTGGTTATTTATACTCTGGCTTTGCATCGCCTATTGAAATTGCGTTTGCCTAATTATGATTATGATAAACATATAGGTGGCGGTTATTACTTATTTTTACGAGGGCTATCCGAGACAAGTAATACTGGTCAGTTTTATTGCAAACCGGAAAAAGCCTTAATTTTCGCGTTAGATGCGTTAATGCAAGGGGAAACCATTGAGCAGGTGTTAGCTCAAGTTCCGCAACAAGGGGATCTACTATGTTAACCCTAGAGCAGTATCTTGTGCGTTTAGATGCCCATGGGGTGACGGCATTGGATCGGGCGTTTGCGGATTTTTTGCAGTCTTTATCGCCAAATGAAATCGGCTTGAATGTTTTGGGTTTTGTGGTCAGTGCCCATCTAGGTCATGGGCATGTGTGTTTGGATTTCTCTCAACCCTATGAACATTTAACAACCGATGAATTACAAGCGTTACAACAACTGGCCCGCAGTAGTGAGTTGGTGAACAAGGTCCGCGATCATGAAGAATTATCAAAAGTGACCACTCCCTTGGTGTTACAAGGTCATCGACTTTATTTACAGCGTTACTGGCTATATGAATTTGAACTGGCCCATAGCATTAATCAACGTTTGCACAGCCGTGGATGGGATCTTTCTACGCAGCAGGCGATGATCTCAAGGTTATTTCCTCAAACTCAAAATGCAGAAGTGGATTGGCAGGCAGTTGCGGCGTGTTTGGCTGCCATGCAAGGGTTTAGTGTCATTAGTGGTGGCCCAGGCACAGGTAAAACCACCACGGTTATTCGCCTGTTGGCCCTATTGATTCAATTGTATCAATCGCAACAAAATACTCGCCCCATCATTAAATTGGTGGCGCCTACAGGTAAAGCGGCTATGCGTTTAACCGAATCCATAAACTCGGCTAAGCAAGGCTTGGATGTGGACGCCAGTATTAAACAATGGATACCGGATCAGGCCAGTACATTGCATCGTTTATTGAAATCCAATGGCCGAGGTGAATTTCAATATCATCGCCATAACCCGCTGCATTTGGACATTATTATTGTGGATGAAGCCTCCATGGTGGATTTGCCCTTGATGGCCAAGTTATTAAATGCGCTACCAGAACATGCGCAATTAATTTTGCTAGGAGATAAAGATCAATTGGCATCGGTGGAAGCAGGCAGTGTGTTGGCGGACATTTGTGATAGCGAACATGAGCATGGATATGGCGACGCTATGATTGAGCGTTTATCGCAACTGACAAATAGTGATTTAGCAGCATTTTCTGAACCTCAAGGTGCGAAGATTCGTAATCACATTTGTCACTTACGCAAAAGCTATCGGTTTGATGCCAATAGCGGTATTGGGTTTTTATCCAAAGCGGCCAACAACAGTGATGTCAAAGCATGGAAAGACGTGGTGGCAGCAAATTTTAATGACTTGCACATGCTGGATTTATCCGAAGCGCATTTTTCTCAGTTTCTACAGCAAGCGGTTTCTGAATACGGTCAGTATTTTAATCTGGTACTACCTAAGGTAGAGAGGGGGATGTCGGATGATGACGCCATGGCAGCCCATGAGCAATTCTCGCACTTTCAGATTTTAACCGCCTTGCGAGACGGGCGTTTAGGGGTGGAAGGTATAAATGAGCAGGTAGAAAAGGGCTTGATGCAAAAAGGCTGTATACAAAGAGAGCAGACCTGGTATGCCGGGCGTCCAGTGATGATTATGCAGAACGATTATGGATTAAATCTGTATAATGGCGACATTGGTTTGATCTTACCGCGTCAGGGTGACGACGGCGTGGTACGCTTAAAGGCGGCATTTATCGGTGCGGACCAACAGATTCGCTGGTTGCAACCGGCCCGCTTGCCGCAACATGAAACGGTTTTTGCCATGACGGTGCACAAAAGCCAAGGCTCGGAATTTGCCCATTGCGCCCTTGTGCTGCCGGATCATGAGACTCAGGTGTTGACCAAGGAATTGATTTATACCGGCATTACACGTGCTAAAAAACAGCTAACCTGTATTGGTAGATCGTCCATTATTTATCAAGCGTTACAACGAAAAGTACAGCGGGCCAGCGGATTGGGTCAGCGATTATGGCATCAGCCTAAGATTGAATCTTTGCCAGTAAACGAAGATTCGCAGATTTCATTATTTTAATAGGTGGTCCCATGGGATTACAAAACATGATTACCAAAGATCAGGCTTTGCCTGATCGCGCAGAAAAAATGCCCATTCTAAATAAACATGCGGTGAATGGTCGCAGCATGGAAGGGCCGTGGCCGAGCCATGCCAAAAAAGCCTTTTTTGCCATGGGTTGTTTTTGGGGGGCGGAGCGTTTGTTTTGGCAAATGCCAGGTGTGTATTGCACAGCGGTTGGTTACATGGGTGGATTTACGAAAAACCCCACCTATGAAGAAGTGTGCTCTGGCTATACCGGCCATACCGAAACGGTCATGGTCGTATTTAACCAAGAGATCACCGACTTTTGGACCCTATTAGAGACCTTTTGGCAAAGCCATGATCCAACACAGGGTATGGCCCAAGGTAATGACAAAGGCACCCAGTATCGTTCTGCCATTTTTTGGGAAGACGATATGCAAAAAATGTTTGCTGAAAAAAGTAAGCAAATGTACGAGGCTAACTTAAGCAAAGCGGGCATGGGAAAAATCACCACAGAAATCTCCAAGGCCCGTGAATTTTATTTTGCAGAAGATGCTCATCAACAGTATCTACACAAAAATCCTAATGGCTATTGTGGTTTGGGCGGCACTGGGGTGTCGTTTATTTAATGCACCCAGATAACCCCCATCAAGCCGGTTATGATATGGCGGCGCTCACCTCAGCTTTGCCTGAGTTAGCGCCGTTTATCGTACAGAGCAAGCAAGGCCGTGCCTCCATTAATTTTTCTGACCCTATTGCGGTTAAATTATTAAATAAAGCGCTATTGGTGCATCACTATGGCATTGCCTATTGGGATATCCCAATAGGCTATTTGTGTCCGCCAATACCTGGGCGCGTGGATTATCTGTGTCATCTTAATGATTATCTTAAGGGTTTAGGAGTTTTAACCTCAGGTAAAAGCGTTAACGGTTTGGATATTGGTACTGGGTCAAATTTGATTTACCCATTATTGGCCAGCCGGCTTTATGCTTGGTCTATGGTGGGCTCAGACATTGATGCTCGTTCTTTGCAAAATGCGCAACATATTCTAGATAAGAACGCTGACTTGCCATTAGACATTACATTGCGCTTGCAATCTAACCCTGAACATATTTTTCAGAATGTGATTCAGTCTCAAGATAACTTTACGTTTAGTATGTGTAATCCGCCATTTCATGCTTCCGCGCAAGCGGCCATGGCGGGTAGTGAGCGTAAAAATAGAAACTTAAATCGCAATAAACAGAAACGCGAATCGAATCAGAAAAAAATTAGCGATACGCAGCAATTAAACTTTGCAGGCCAAAGCAATGAGCTGTGGTGCGAAGGCGGAGAGCGCCGTTTTATCACTCAAATGATTTATGAGTCACAAGATGTTAAACAACAGGTGGCATGCTTTACCTGTTTGGTGTCGAAAAAAGAGACGTTGCAAGAATTAAAGCGCCCACTTAAAAAAGTGAACGCTCAATATGATGTGGTCAGTATGCAGCAGGGTAGTAAAGAAAGCCGTTTTATTGCGTGGCGATTTAATTAAATGTTAGAGGCTCGTTTCTACCGAACGATTATAGCGTTGTAATTTGTTTTGTTTGATCATGGCTTGTATTTCATGAATATAAGCGTCACGACGGGTGCTATAGCCCCACAATCCTTTGGCTAACTTTAAACCTGTGATTTTTATGTCGTCCTTGCGCGCTTCTGCCCGTAGTTGACGCAAGTCTTTATAGGCGTCTTGCCTATTCAGATTACGCATATAACTTTTCACCGAGTCGGTAATGCTATCGAACTTTGCAACCTCGTGCTTTTGTTTGCCGTGGCGTTGCAGTGGCACTAAACCACAGCCTTTTACATAGCACCACTGTCCAAATAAATTATTACCTTCTTGGGCAAAACGAGAGGTACCCCAAGCGGATTCATTGGCTGCTTGGGCCATGGCAAGCGAGGCAGGAATAATATCCACACGAATTAGTAGTTCTTGAATTTTCTCATGAGGCTCATTGAGTTCCACATCGTATTTCTCGCTTAACCTATCCAGTGTGCGTAAATCGGATCTGGATAAATTCGGTAAATGGGTTTGCAGTTCAATAACCTGACGGCGTTCTGCTAAGATTTCATCATTAGCAAATTTAATTTTAGGCTGCAAGAATTGGAAAAAGTCCCGTTTTTTCTTTTTGACGTCGGTGTAGGTGGAGAAATCAGGGAGCGGGCTGCTCACCTTGAATGGGTTGTCTTCTTTGGTGTAGATATTTTCCAGTAAAGGGTTGTGTGGAAAAAACGCACCAGCTAAAAAACCTAAACCCAGTAATAAAAATAATAAAAAGCTGTAAACGATTGGCATAAATACTTCCGTCAAAAACACTTCACTTAGTGTACCAGTTCACAGTTTTAGATAATAGTCGGCCAATAGACGCGTAAATTCGGTGGTGTATTCATTCGAATTAGGCTGATAAATGGTGATGACTTGACGCTCGGTTGTTTGAACGGGTTGTAAAGCGTAATGCCAAATGCCCATCTTACTGGGTTTGTTTTCTCGGGAACGAATTTCAACGTGTTGCTGTAAATACAATCCATGGGTTTGTGCATGGGGTTGAAAATTCTGTTGTTCATGGGGGGGCAACAATAGCCAAATAGCACCATCCCCGCGTAATAGTCGCGCCATGTGTTTTGCTAAATCGGCAAAAGATAATCCGTCATTGTGACGCGCTTGATTGCGCTGGGCATTATCGCTTTGTAGGTGATCGGTGAAAAATGGTGGATTACACACGATGCAATCGTATGGCTGCTCGCTTTGAAAATCTTGAATGCTGGTGTGATGCAGAGTGAGTTGTGAATGAAAAATACTGTTTTGAAAATTACTTTGTGCTTGTTGCGCAGCCGCTTGCTCAAGCTCCACGGCATCAATACTTGCTTGGCTACGCTGGGCGATCATGAGGGCCAAAAGACCGGTGCCTGTACCTATGTCTAAAATGTGTTGGCGTTGCGTCACATCACATACGGCACCAAATAGGCAGGCGTCTAGGCTCACCTTCATGGCGCATTGATCTTGCTGAATGCTGAATTGTTTGAATTGGAATACGTGTTTAGACAAGGCTTTTCTGCAAAAAGTGGGCAGTATAAGGGGATGGCCTATGGGCTGTCACGGATTAGGGCAAGCCATAGGCTCGCCCGTATTAAGCAACACTATGAGCTAATTCTTGTGGGTGCAGAATATACACCACCCAAGCAATGGCCGTGGCATAACATAGATTAGTGGCCAACTCGCTGTGAGGGTCTTCCAAAAACGCACGTTGGGAGGCTAGACCTCGAATGCGACTGGCTAAATCAGGATGAAACGCCAAATACTTGTCCCATACCATTTGGTGAGTAGATGTATCTATGCCGTAAGGCCCAAGTCCTTTGTGGTGTTTGGCGTTGTTGTGGTTTTGTTTTTGGGTAACGATGGCCACCAGTAGATTTTCCACTGCGGTGCCTGCTTTTCCCAAATAATCTAATGTGGGATGAATGATTTGTTCGCGCAATTCTTGTTTGCTGATATCCATGGCTTACCTCCTCGGGCGCCCTAGGATCGGCTAGTTATTGACTTCATTTAATAAAAAGCAAAAACCCTGCCGAATTCCCTAAATATCAATAACCATTTTCCAAATAGGAAAATTTTGTGTCGTTATTAATACTATCGACCAAAACTATGGCTTGTTTAGTCCTTTTTTAGCTCTTCCTTATATAGAACATAGTGGCAAGCGGTTAAACTTCAAGTCATATATGCAATATACGTTGATGCTGGGTGTTTGGTTTATGGGCGTTTTGTTGAGGGTTATTTATGGGTTGGGTGGATAGTCACTGCCATTTGAATTTTCCACAGTTTGACTTTGAACAGTTACTCCCTGAGTTAAAGGCAGTGGGCTGTGAAGGTGTGCTGGTGCCAGCCACCACAGCGGCTAGCTTTGATAGTGTGTTGCAGCTTAAACAGACTCATCCAGGTTGTGTCTTTACGGCCTTAGGCTTGCACCCTTACTTTATTGATCAGCATGAAACCTCACATTTACAACGACTGGATGATGCTATTCGTGAGCATCAACCTCATGCGTTAGGGGAGTTTGGCTTGGATGCCATGTTGGATGGCGCCACATGGAATCAGCAGCTTTTCTATTTTAATCAACAACTTGAGATTGCGAAGAGCCACGGTTTGCCCTTGGTGATTCATTGTCTAAAAGCCCATGATGAGCTGGCCAGTTTGGTGCGCAAGTCGGGTTTTACCCATGGGGGATTCATCCACGGCTTTTCGGGCAGCTTGCAACAGGCGCAAAGGTATTTGGATTTGGGGTTTGTGGTGGGCATTGGTGGAGCGGTCACTTATGAGCGGGCCAAAGCCATGCACAAAATGGTGGCTGCGCTACCGGATGATGGCTATGTATTGGAAACGGATAGCCCAGATATGGCACCGGCCTTTGTCCGAGATAAAGCGAATTCCCCGCTTAATATTCCAGGCATTGCTCAGTTTATTGCTCAATTACGTGGGCAATCCATTGAGCAGATATATGTCGATACTACACGCAATGTTGAGCGTGTCTTACACATCACAGTAGGAGCGTAACATGAAGGCATTGGTTATCATCGCAGAGGGGATCGAGGAACTGGAAACCGTCACCATTACTGATTTGTTAGTGAGAGGGGGTATTCAGGTAACACTGGCCAGTGTGAATGGGATGCAAGTAAC
>JBFEWA010000071.1:0-11285 GCA_041546605.1 Bermanella sp. | reverse complement strand
GTTTTTACGCAGTAAACCGTTATCCACAAACACACAGGTTAACTGGTCGCCAATGGCTTTATGTAATAACGCAGCTACAACAGAAGAATCCACGCCACCTGAAAGACCTAGCAATACTTTTTTGTCGCCCACTTGTTCTTGAACGCGTTTAATTTGATCTTCGATGATATTGGCTGGGGTCCAAAGACCTTCACAACCTGCAATGTCCTTGATGAAATGCTCAAGCATGCGACCACCTTGTAAGGTGTGGGTCACTTCTGGGTGAAATTGTACGCCGAAGAATTGTTTTTCAGCGTGGTACATACCGGCAATTGGACAAGAAGGTGTGGAAGCCATTAACTCAAAACCTTCTGGCATTTTCACGACTTTGTCACCATGACTCATCCACACATCAAGCAGTTTGTCGCCTTGATCGTTAACGTGATCAGCAATGTCTTTGAATAAGGCGCTGTCGCCTTCGGCTTTGATTTGCGCATAACCGAATTCACGAATGTCAGAGCCTTCTACTTTACCGCCAAGCTGCTCAGACATGGTTTGCATGCCGTAACAGATACCCAAAATTGGCAAGCCCATGTCAAACACTTCTTGTGCTGCACGAGGACTGTTTTCTTCATGCACAGACTCAGGACCACCGGCTAAGATGATGGCTTTTGGATCAAATTCTTTGATTTCATCAAAGCTCATATCCCAGGCGCGAATTTCAGAGAACACACCCAACTCACGTACGCGACGTGCGATTAGCTGAGTGTATTGGCTGCCAAAATCTAAAATTAGAATTTTCTGTGAGTGGATGTCCGCCATGAAAACCTCATATCTTTAAAACTAAAAAACCTGTTGCCATCACAACAGGTTGAAATTCTTTGTTGGGTTACGCCTACGGCTAACCCAACCTACTAAATTGCTTTTTACCCTGGGACACTCTTTAGGGTGTTACTGGCGATACTCTGGCAAGGCATAAATTTTTGAGAAACCGGAGTTTGCTTTAGCAAATGAGGATTTCGAAAAAATTTATAACACCGCCAGAGTGAGCCCAGTTAGCCTAATCGATAATTAGGGGCTTCTTTGGTGATCTGTACATCATGCACATGACTTTCTTTCATACCCGCCGCTGAGATTTTCACAAACTCAGGCTTGGTACGCATTTCGTCAATGGTGGCACAACCGGTATACCCCATGGCACTACGCAAACCACCCATCATTTGATGCACAACATTGCTCATCGGGCCTTTCACTGCGATACGACCTTCGATACCTTCCGGCACCAATTTGTCATTACCCGCTTTAGCGTCTTGGAAATAACGATCCGCAGAACCCTGGCTTTGACCCATGGCACCTAAAGAACCCATGCCACGATAAGATTTATAGGCTCGACCTTGGTAAAGCTCAACTTCACCAGGAGCTTCATCAGTACCGGCTAATAAAGAGCCTGCCATGATGACATAGGCACCGGCCACAACCGCTTTGGCCATGTCACCTGAGAAACGAATACCACCGTCGGCAACCAATGGCACACCCGTGCCTTCAAGTGCTGCCGCAACGTCGGCCACTGCGCTGATCTGAGGAACACCCACACCTGCCACGATACGTGTGGTACAAATGGAGCCTGGGCCAATACCCACTTTCACGCCATCGGCACCGGCTTCAACCAAGGCTTTCGCCGCTGCGCCTGTCGCGATATTGCCGCCAATCACTTGTAATTCTGGGAAGTTTTCTTTGGCCCAACGCACGCGATCAATTACGCCTTTTGAGTGGCCGTGGGCGGTATCAACAATCACCACGTCCACACCTGCATTCACTAGCGCAGTAATGCGATCTGGGGTTTCAGGGCCTGTACCCACTGCGGCACCTACACGTAGGCGACCATCTTCGTCTTTACATGCATTAGGGTGCTCTTGGGCTTTGTTAATGTCTTTCACTGTGATCAAGCCGGCTAAGCCACCTTGTTCATTGACCACTAATAGCTTTTCAATGCGATTCACTTGCAATAACTTTTCGATCACTTCGCGGCTTTCACCTTGTTTAACCGTGATCAGTTTTTCTTTAGGCGTCATCACCTCAGACACTTTAAGGTCTAGGTTGTCGGCAAAACGTACATCACGACCCGTTACGATACCCACAAGCTCGCTACCATCTACAACCGGCACGCCTGAAATGTTGTTTTGACGCGTGATGTCCAGCAATTCACGAATACTGGTATGGCTTGGAACCGTAATAGGATCTTTCACTACGCCGCTTTCGTATTTCTTAACTTTACGAACTTCCGCTGCTTGCTGCTCAATGGTCATATTCTTATGAATAATGCCTAAGCCGCCTTCTTGCGCCATGGCAATGGCCAAACGAGACTCGGTTACGGTATCCATAGCCGCTGAAATAAGGGGGATATTTAACTCAATACCACGGGTTAATTTGGTTTTAAGGTTCACCTGATTGGGCAAAACTTCGCTGTAACCGGGAACGAGAAGAAGATCGTCGAACGTTAATGCGTCTTGGGCAATTCGCAACATGAAGGGACCGCCATACCTGAATTAGAATGGCGCGTAATTCTACCCCAAATAAGCCATGGCGGAAATCAAAATTTACTTAAGTTTGTATGAATTCTAGGCCTAGTTAAGCCTTGGGCCATGACTAGCTGGATACTAATTTGGCAATTTGGCCATAAACGCCAGCATCTTATCTTGATACCCAGGGTATAAGAAGGTGCTGATATGGGCTCCATGGGAATCAACCCACTCTTTAGGCTCAAGGGCCTGTTGGTACAAATCCCTACCCCTTGCATAAGGTACGGTTTCATCGTCTGGACTATGGAACATCAACAGGGGTTTCTCGCCCCACTGGTCAATCCAGTTAATCGGATCGTACTTGCGCGTAATGGCCAAAGCCGGTAACTGCAACAACCAAGTCAGCCAGTGACGAGACATGGCCTCAGCCGCCATACCGGCATAACTATCAAATGCCGCATCCAATACCACAGCCTGGATTTGATCTTTTTTGGCATAACTGGCCAAACCATACACTGCCAAACTGGCTCCCATGCTCTGACCCAGCAATACTGTCGGCAATTGATTGTCTTGCCCCAACACCCAATCCAGCCCAGCATGCACATCCATAAAAATATCCGGCAACATGGCTTGCCCCTCACTGGCACCGTATTGACGATAACCCAGCAGAAAAACGTTATAGCCGGCTTTTGCTAACCAATGAACATTAAATTGGTGATAACTGATGTTTTGCGCATTGCCATGCAGAAACACCACATTGCCTTTGGCCTTGCCTTGGGCGGGCAACCACCAGCTGTGTAACTGGGTGCCGTCAAAGGCTTGATGATTCACCACCTGATATTCAAACCCAAACTGCTGCGGTGTACCGGGATAATTTTTTAATGGGTAAAACATCAAAGAGGTAATACTGGTGCAAGCCCCTAAGCTCACCAGTATCGCAATCAATAGCAAACGTTTAATGATAAATGGCATAAGTGAATCTAACTTGCTCTTGCTCTAATTGGCGCCATGTTTGTTTTTGCCATTCTAAGCGCACCTGTTGATGCTTAGATATGGGCACACCAATTCCCAAGTTGTATTGGGTGTTTTCCCCTTGGTCTTCCACATCGGCTAGATGCTCAAGGGAAAGCCACAGGCTGGCATCCACTGTTTGTATAAGATACCCCAACTCAGCACCTACTCCTAAATGCCAGTCATGCTCATAACGCTCGCCATGGGCCAATTGGGTTTGCAAAAAGCCATACGCCACACCCGGGCCAAACTCATAACCATGGCCGCCTCCCAATGTAATTTGAGATTGGCCAAGATCGTCCACAATCCAACGTTCATAACCACCATTTACTTGCCAGCTGATAGGCTGACTAAAACGATTTCTTGGGCCCAATGAACGGATACTGATGATATCAAAATGTTGTAGTTGCAGATGGGATTCATCGGCACGGAAACGAACATCCCCCATTTCAATTTGCGCACCGGTGCGATACCCCTCAAGGTTATCTAGCCAATCGTGGTAATTGATACGAAAACCAATCTCCACAAAATCCTCAGTGGCACCCAAGGTGCTGCGCAGAGTATGGTGACCTTGTTCGTCACGCACACTGGGTTGCTCAATGGGTTTGTAAGCATCCCCTTTAAATTTCACTTTTGCGCGCAGAGATAATAATTTCAAGCTGCGCTGTAACAAGGTGGGATCGTTGACTTTTTTCTTTAAATTCAGATAACGGGTATAGCCATAAGCGATATCCAACACCTGTGCTTTTTCTTGCTCAGATAAATTTAGAAAACCTTCATCATGGGCCATACCATAAGGGTCATCGGCTAGTGCTCGCGCCATGATTCGTAAATCTGCATTTAATTGCAGGCGCTGTTGCTCGATCACCGTGGTTTTAGAAGGACGATACGTAATATCCGCCAGCAAGCCCTTTGCCTCTAATGCGCGAATGGTATCCGTGGGTACGGTACGCGCTTTGAACGGCTTAGCGAGTTCCCAGCTAGGATCAATGACATCCAACAACGTCAACAATCGATAAGAGCAGTTTTCATCAATAAAAAAGTAATCAAAGCGAACTTCATTCAACTCCCAAATATGGCGCGTAAATTCTTGAATTTGCGCTTCATTCAAATCCAGTTTGTATTCCCAGATATCGCGACTTTCAATGTGGTTGTATTCGTTTACTTTTTCGTAATACGGCACCAAGGACACATAACCTGGGTAGCCACCACTTAAACCTTTAATGGTAAAGGTCAGTTCGTCATCATTGGCATCAGTAAAAGCCGCAAAGTTGATAGCAGACGATAATAATTTGTGTCCTTGCTTGCCATCCAAACGAAACAAGGTGTGGCCAAACATAGATGAAGGACTGTTCATGTAAGACGAAGGGAAAATCAAAAACAGTTCATCCCCTTTCACCTTGCTATACCAATCTTCAAAGGCGGGGCATGACACATCCACAAATGGATGCTGAGGCACTTGTTGTTTTAACCAATGTAAGCGAGCAGGAAAACGACATTGTGCTGCATCGTCTCCCTCATTGTTTTGAGAAAATGCGTTTAAAGTGGATTTTAATTCGGCTAGTGGGTCATATTTGCCAGCATCCGATAGGAAAAAGCGCTCATCGTCCACTTCGCTGTAATTGACGTTATTTAAACCTTGTTCTTGGTAATGCAGTAACGCCAACCATTTAGGTGATTGAGCCAACTCAGAAAGTGCAACATCAGAAACAGCAGGAAAAGAAAAAACCGTGGCACTAATCAACGCCAAAACACGATGAATCAATTGCATGAAATCTTATTCTTAAAATATGCGAGATAGAAAAAACAAAGGGGTGCGCAAAGCACCCCTTTAGCTAGCAAACCTAAGATTAACCTAGGTATTTAGCTAGTTTTTCGTTTTCAGCCATGATGCTTACTAGCGCATCATAAGCTTGCTCTGAAGACGCTTCAGTGCTTACGAAAATAGAATCGAAGTTAGATTGAACAGTTTGAGTGAACTCAGCTTTGTCCGCAGCATCTACGCCGATTAGAGTAGTTAGAGCATCTAGAGATTCGCCTTGACCACGAGCAGAGTCCGCTGCAAGTTGCTCCATGTTTTGATCCATGAATACACGAGCCAATTTAAGAGGGCCATTCGCGCCTTCACAGCCTAGAGTACCAGAAGTCATACCAAATGTTTGGTTACCAGAAGTACCATTAGTGGTAGCAGCCATTACGTGCTCATACCACTCGTTTGCGTCTGGGAATACAACTGCAGTACCAAGACCACAACCAGCAGGGCTAGCGAAAGAAGAAGTAGCAGCTACAGCAAGTGCAGCACCAGCGATGAACTTTTTCATGTATGATTCCTTATCCGTTGGAACATTTTAAGAAGCAGTTGAATCAACTACTGGGACTCAGTATAGCCAGTAATCCTAGGTTTATGTCCAGTGAATTTTAAAATTGGTTCACACTATTAGGTAGATATGAGTAATTTTGCCCAAAAAAGCAACGTATTAAGCGTGAGTCAATTAAACCGACAAAGTAAGGAATTACTAGAAACTTACTTGCATCGCGTACAAGTGACGGGGGAAATCTCCAATCTAGCGCGCCCCAGCAGCGGCCATTGGTACTTCACGTTAAAAGATCAGCGTGCCCAAGTTCGCTGCGCCATGTTTAAAAGCCGCACCCAGTATTTAAAGTTCATCCCTAAAGAAGGTGAACAAGTGGTGGTGACCGCATCGGTGAGTTTGTATGAAGCCCGTGGCGACTATCAGTTAATTGTGGATGCCATGCAAAGCGCCGGTGAAGGCGCGTTACAGCTAGCCTTTGAGGAAATGAAACAACGCCTATTCAACGAAGGCTTGTTTGCGCCAGAACACAAGCAAGCCATTCCCGCCCATCCTAAACACCTAGGTATTGTCACCAGCCCCACAGGGGCGGCGGTGAAAGATATTATTTCGGTACTCAAGCGCCGCTTCCCTAGTTTGCCTGTTTCTATCTATCCCACTCAGGTTCAAGGACAACAGGCCGCGGGGCAAATTGTGCAAGCTATTGAGCGGGCCAATCGCGACAACATCTGCGATGTCCTCATCATTGGCCGCGGCGGCGGCAGCTTGGAAGATTTATGGCCGTTTAACGAAGAGATTGTGGCGCGGGCCATTTTTAACAGCCGTATTCCCACCATCAGTGCCGTGGGCCACGAAGTGGATACCGCCATCAGTGATTTCGTGGCGGATTTAAGAGCCCCAACGCCATCGGCTGCGGCGGAGTTAGTGAGCCCTGACCGCTTTGAATGGCTCGGCCGTTTCGAGCAACTGGAGCGCAGCTTGGTGCGCATCATGCAAAATCGTTTGGGTCAGCAGAACTTTCATGTGGTGCAGCTGATCAAGCGCTTACGTCACCCCAAAGACAAACTCAGAGAGTACATGCAGCGCCTCGACATGGCCGAGATGCGTTTAAAAACCGCCATGCAGCGCCGCTTACAAACTCAGCAATCGCGCCTGCAGACATGCCAAAATGCTCTATCTCAATACAAGCCGGACAAGCAATTGGCCTTGCTCAAACAAAGCAATGATCAACTGCAAAAACGCTTAGTCAAAGCCATGGAGGCCAACCTCAAACAATGGCAACAAAGCCTAGGGCGGCAAGTGGAAGTCTTGAATGCCGTGAGCCCGTTAAGTATTCTCAGTCGAGGCTATGCCATCAACAGCACACCCGATGGGCAAATTATCCATAGCCATGAACAAGTGAATGTGGGGGATCAAATCGTCGCCCAGTTACACCAAGGCAAACTCAGCTGCACAGTCAACGAGGTACATGATGAGTAAATTCGGCACGCGCAAAAGACATCTACTCAGCTTGGGCCTTGCCCTCTTTGGCCTGACAAATTTTGTGTACGCCTTGCCCTCATCCGCTCCGGTTCCTGGAGGCATTGCCATCGTGCCGCTCAAAGCCAGTGGCGAAAGCGCCCCTAAAGCGTTTTACCAAAAACGTCCTGTGGCGGTGATTCAGCACAATAACGCCTGGTATGCCGCGGTAGGCTTGGGCTTGTCTACTCAAACTGGGGATCACCATGTGATCAGCCAAGGCCAGCGTTACCCCTTTACGGTGCAACCTAAAGACTATCCTGAGCAGCACATTGAGCTGAAAACCCGCAAACACATTGACTTATCAGCCGAAGATTTAGCCCGCCATCGCAAAGAAAAGAAACAAGCCATGGCCGTGTTTGAAGCCTTTGACGATCAACCGATTACCGATATTTCCTTTATTAAGCCCGTAGTGGGTCCTTACTCCAGCCCTTTTGGCCTGAAACGATTCTTCAACGGTGAACCTCGTAACCCACACAGTGGATTAGACATTGCCGCGCCTACTGGCACCAATATTCAAGCCCCGGCCGCTGGCAAAGTGGTGTTAACCGGTAACTTCTTTTTTAACGGCAAGGTGGTGTACATTGACCATGGCCAAGGCATTGTCAGCATGTTTTGCCACATGAGTGAAATCGGAGTGAAAACCGGGCAAGTCCTCAAACAAGGGGAAAGTGTTGGTAAGGTAGGGGCTACAGGCCGTGCCACTGGGCCCCATTTACACTGGTCGGTGAGCCTTAATAACGCACGTATCGACCCCATGCTGTTAATGGTGGAGTAACTCACAATCCCGAAAATGGGCTTGCCGCAAACCCATCTCACTTGCGTATAATGTCCATATTCATTCGCATTTAACACAGGGGGTTCCCATGGAAGATATGTCTGATTTTTCGGATTTCAAAGCCGCCATGGGCGATGTGACCCCTTTAAAAACCGAAGCCCGCGTGACGTTAAATAAAAAACAGCACGACACGGTGGCCATTTCCCAGCGCCGACAAGCGGCCATTACCGATACCCAAGCTGACCCCAATCACCTTAGCGACACCCATGTGCACATGGTGAAACCTTACGACATCCTCGAATACAAGAAAGATGGGGTACAAGAAGGGGTGTATCGCAAATTTCGACTGGGCAAATACCAACTGGACGCCCGCTTAGACCTACATCGCCGCACCGTAGAGCAAGCCCGCCAAGAGGTCTTTCGCTTCATTGAAGATGCCATGAAATATGACCTGCGCACCTTGATTATTCTGCATGGCAAAGGGGAAAAGGAGGCCACTCCCGCCCTATTGAAAAGCTGGACCAACAAATGGTTGCGGGAATTCGAAGACGTTATTGCCTTCCACAGTGCTCAGCCCCATCACGGTGGCACTGGCGCTGTGTATGTGATGCTGCGTAAAAGTGAGCGCAAGAAACAAGAAACCCGCGATCGCCATCGCATTAAATAACAGGCATAAACTATGAGCAAAGCACCCGGCACAGCAGGTACCATGCCAGTCACTGGCGCTGCCTGTGGCATCAAACCCAGCAAAGAAGCCATGGAAGTGGACTTCGCCGTGGATTTCTCCCAGGCCAAGCAGTTTCTCGAAGCCCATGACACTCAAGAGTCAGATAACACCCCAAAAGAGGACGACAAATCAGCCTAAGCCCCTTGCCACCCATGGTGGCTGGTCTAGAGTTAAAAGAGACCACCTTTAATGGATGTAAAATGGCGCTGTCTTCACTCTTTAATCGCGGGCAATTACGCAATCAAAAGCAGCAAATTGCTGATTTGACCGATCAATTGGCAGCCCTCAAGCACAAACTGGATAATGCTGAACTCAGTAAAGTAGCCGCAGAAGAGCTAAAAAACCATATTGAGGATCTGGCTCAAGAGCAGTCCCAGCTTAACGACTTGCTATTTGAAAGCATCAGCAGCGTCAATGAAATTCATAATATGGTGAGTCACAACGCTGAAGCCCTTGGGGCTGAGCGTTCTCGCTTGAAAGACAGTGAGGCCACATTTGACCAAATCACCGTCATCTTGCAGCAAGTAGGAGGTCGTCTAAATACCATCGACTCTCGTGCCAATGAAACCGGAAAAAACATGGTGCAACTCAATGAGTCTGCTGAAAAAATAAATGATTGTGTTTCGCAAATTGAAAGCATCAGTGATCAAACCAACCTATTAGCATTAAACGCAGCCATTGAAGCCGCCCGAGCAGGGGAACAAGGTCGTGGATTTGCTGTGGTGGCGGATGAAGTGCGTACCCTAGCCGGCCAAACCGGTAATACCACGAAAGAAATCTCCACTATCATCCAAGCCACCAGCAATTTTATTCGCCAAGTGGATCAAGGCATCGAAACCATCCAAAAAGATGCCGCTGAATTACAGAGCACCACAGCGACTATTGAGTCTTCGGTTAAACTCATCACCACATTAAGCAAAGACATGAACCTAATCATTAACCGCAGTACTAACGAAAGTTATATTCAAGTGGCCATGCTGAGCCTGCTTGCGTTTAAATCCCGCGTGTATGAGTTCATTGCCACCGATGAGCCTGACACAGAAAAAACTGAACTCATTCGCGACCACTCAGGTGGGCGCTTTGGTCGCTGGTATTATGAAGGCTTAGGTAAAAGCACATTTGGGCATTTGCAGAGTTACAAAAATATCGAATCCCACCTTATTGCGCTTCACACCAATGCCTACAATGCACTCATTGCCGCACACCAGGGTTCATCCAGCGATAAGCTTGCTCATCTCAAAAACATGGAAGATGCTAGTAATTCTTTGATTACCCTGCTTGAAAGTCTCAATGACGAATTACAATCCATGGCGAAAATGGCAAAAGAAGATACCGGTAATGATTCGGTTTTGTTTTAGGTTGCATCGCACAACGGAGTAAACCACTAGGTTGTGTAACCCCGCTTCGTTATACTAGGGCTTTTATTTAGCAGCTCTACCATGATTTCTCTTTGTCACATCAATGATATTCCAGACAACCACAGCAAAGGCTTTGAAGTAAATGGTCAAGCCATTTTCGCCGTCAAAAAATACAACCAACTACACGTTTATAAAAACAGTTGCCCTCACCTTGGCATCCAATTAGAAATGGTGCCAGACCAATTTCTTGATCACAGCCACAGCTTAATCATGTGTGCCATGCATGGCGCATTGTTTCGCATAGGAGATGGTTTATGCATCAGTGGCCCCTGCCTTGAACAATCTTTAAAAGCCATTGAGTTTGAGATCATAGATGACCATCTGCATATTCATTTGGCATAACTCTTGAATTAGCTCTGTATCATGATTTGAACATTTCATTATGCTGATACTGCAAAGCTTCATTATTTTATTTTTATCGTTACCTTTGTGGGCAGCAGATGATCCACAGGATACCGCTGCCCCGGCGGCCGATGCCAGCCAAGCACCTTCTCAAGATGCCCCTGAAAGCAGTGATGCAAGTGAAACAACTAGCACTCAACAGCAAGACATCCCTCGCATCACACCAGATAAAGCCAAACAACGCTTCGCCGCAGTGATTCGACATTTAAAGCTGTACCAAAGGGAAAATGAAATCGTTGAGATTAGCGGCAATGAAACGCCTTTAATGGGTTTGTACTTGCCGGAAAATACCGGCAAACCCCAAGGGGGCATTTTGATTTTGCACGACATAGCTCAACATGCCCATTGGCCCCATACCATCACCCCTATTCGTGAATACTTGCCAGATTACGGATGGAACACGTTGAGCATTTTCTTTGATGCATACATTGAGAAGCCTTTGCCAAAAGTCACTCCTTTTGAATTTTCTAAGACGGCTCAGGTTAGCGAAACATCAGCAGGTGACAGTGCCACACAAGAAGCTCAAGAAAACACAGCCACTACTGATACAACCGCTACCGATGAAGCTGATACCACTATGGCAGATGCCAACAACACGGACACCAGTAGCGATAATCCACC
>JBFEWA010000029.1:0-15716 GCA_041546605.1 Bermanella sp. | reverse complement strand
CCTTTATTTTATTTGCTAGATAGTTTCACCATCAATTGCATAAACCAAGCAAACACCCTTGGCATAAAGCGCGATTGTGCATAGGAAAGCTTACCCATAACCCCAGGAACAATAATAAATTGATTTTTATTAATGCCTTTTAAAGCCGCCTTGGTCACAGTTTTCACATTCAGGGTGCCACCAATATCCTTGATAAAGCGCGTCTGCGGTAAGATATGTTCAGACTCTTTCGCCACCATGGGCGTATCCACTTCAGGCGGACATAATACGCTCACGCCAATGCCGTACTCATACACTTCTTGACGTAGCGCACCAGCCATACCAATCACCGCAAACTTGGAGGCACTGTATGCACTGTAGCCATAGGTGGCTATGATCCCACCCAAGGAGCTCACAAAACAAATCTGCCCTTTTCTATTGGCAATCATGTCTGTAAGAAAGCCTTTCACAACTGAGCGACTGCCCATCAAATTGGTGTGAATGATCTGACTAAAGTCTTCGTCGCTTTGATCAATAAATCGTTCACTGGCCACAATGCCGGCACTTAATATGAGTAAATCCGGTGTGCCCACTGCCCGCTTTATCTCTTCGACACATGTGCTCATGGCTTGAGGATTCGCCACATCCACACTTAAGCCTAATATCATTTGCTCATTGGATTGCACACGGGCTTTGCATTCAATAACTGCCTCATCCAGTTTGGCTTGGTTACGCGCCAACATCACCACATGGCAGCCTTGCTTGGTATAGGCTTTCGCAAGATCCAACCCAATACCACTGGAACCACCGGTTATGACCACGGTTTCAAAATTCATAGTTACCCTTATTCTTCATTTTATTATTTGGCCGCTAAAAATTGACCATAACCCATTGCACGGCCCAGATCTGGTGAGATGTGCTCATCTTCTACAGCCAGCTTACCGTTAATCAAAACATGCTTCACGATACCAGGATTACGGTTAACCAAACGCTGTAGGTCAAAGTTTTCCATTTCCCCCCAGCTTACTTCTTCGAGGTTTTGCTGAAAACCATTTGGATCAAGCACCACCACATCCGCACGATCGCCTTCACGAATACGACCGGCATCAATGTTAAACCAGTCTGCTTGATCCCCTGTCATACGCCACACGGCTTCTTCCATGGACATGACTGGATGACCTTCTTCAATGCTTTCGTGTACCAGTTTAAGCATACGCAATGGCAAATTATAAAACGCCATATTACGAATATGGGCACCAGCATCACTAAAGGTAATCAGTGATTTCTTATCTTTCACCATGGCCTTTAATACATTTTTACGATGATTGGCCACCGTGGTATACCAGCGAAGTTGCTTACCGTATTCCACCACCAAATCTAAAAACAAATCCACTACATGCACATTTCGCTCTTTGGCCACTTCATCAAAATTTTTGCCCACAAGGGATGTATCTGGACAATCTAAAATAATGGCATCGCCAAAGTCTCGCTGCCACACACGCGGACTGAGTTTTTCTCCATAAAATTTACGAAAATCACGGCGGTACTTTTCATCTTTTAACAGTTGATTGCGCTCTACTTGCGTTTTTAAATCCAACGCCATTTCACCTGCGCCAAATTCTTCAAAAAACACCACATCAATGCCATCGGCATACACGGTAAACGGCGTGGGTAGTACCTGCCAACGGAAGTCCCCATTCAAGAAGTTAGTAATGCGGGCGGCGATATTGGTGATTTTACTTAAGTAAACACTGCCCTTTAAATCCATGCGGCTGATTAAAGTGGTTTTTAATTTCTTTTTGAAAATCCCCATACACTCGCGCATGTATTGATTAATCTGCAACACCTGAGCTGCGTTCGGCGCCCCTTGATGCACGCGATCATACTTGCGTAGTAAATCATTTAAGCGTGATACTTCTTTCCAGTGGGCATAAGTACTGGGCAAACTTTTTGACCATTCACGATCCCCATCCACCTTATCCCATTTCAAACACATGGTGGATAAACCTAAGAAGCCTTCATCCAATGCTTCTTTTAATAAAGCTTCCATTTTTTGCATTTCCGCTTCGCTGGGCTTGATGCCGCGATCAGTGGCACGAGATAGCCCCATGACCCCAGTGCGCAAATCACTGTGCCCGAGAAAGCTGATGACGTTGGGCCCCAGTGGCAAATTTTTCACAAAGTTGACCCATTCTTTTGGGGTCTTCCATGTTTTATTTTTTTTCAAAATTGGCAGTACTTTTTCACGGGGTACGGTTTCTACGCGGGTAAAGATATCCGAAGCATCTTCGGTATCGCTGCAAATCATACTCAGTGAACAACTGCCCACGAGAACAGTGGTGACACCATGGCGAACGGACTCAGACAAACTGGGACTGACAATTAATTCACTGTCGTAATGGGTGTGAGTGTCTAAAAATCCTGGAGTGACCCACTTACCGTGAGCGTCGATAACTTTTGCACACAGGTTTGGCTCCACAGTTTGATCTGTGACCAATGCGATTTTGCCATCTTTAATTGCCACATTTTGTATACTGGACGGCGCGCCAGTACCATCAAAATAGCGTCCGCCTTGAATAAGCACGTCATATTGAGCCATACCACCCTCCAAATTTTTAGTTTGTTATTTTTATTGTTTGGTCATGTGATACTAGGCCGGTCCACTTTGGGTTTCTTGTCATTTGACGACACTCCCATAGAATGACGAATACGATCCAATAATAATAAAAAACCTATGAATCAGATCTATCAGGTGCGCAGTGGTGCCTTAACTGGCTTCTATCCCTTGGTTGAAAGCCTAGGAGGAAACCCAGAGGCGCTGCTCAAACAAACGCAAATACAACCAAAGCAACTGCAAGACGTAGACACCTTGATTCCATTTGAGGCCATGGTGGCCCTGTTGGAGTTGTGCGCCAGTAAACTCCAATGCCCAGACTTTGGTCTGCGTTTATCCGAGCAACAAGGCCTTAGCACCCTTGGCGTGCTGGGTATGCTCATGGGGAAATCCAACACTGTGCGTGAAGCCGTGCTGGCCGCCCAGCGCTACATGGCCATTCATAGTCAGGGGGAGTTTTGGCGATTGGATGAATCACAAGATTTAGCCATCATTAGTCGCTTTAACTATTTTTACGGCATAGAAAGCGCCCGCCAATACGTGGAACTGGGATTTGGCCTGTGTTATCGACTGCTGCGCTTGTTCATAGGTGCAAAGTTTCAAGGAGCAAGATTAGCCTTTGCCCATAGCCCAGTTTCATCCCACAGCCGCTATCGGCAATTCTTTGCAATGGACGTGGCGTTTAACCAAGAGCACAGCGCCATTCACTTTCCTCGCAAATTACTGGATGAGCCATTAGAGGTCTTTGATCAAGCTAACCGCCATGAAGTGGAGGATTACATTGCCCAACTGTGTGATCGCCACGGGGACGACATTGAGCACCAAGTACGCACCCTCATCATGCAAACCCTGAGCATTCAAGAACACAGTTTGGAGCACATCGCTTCTCTGCTTAACATGAACAAACGCACCTTACAGCGTAAACTCAGTAAACAAGGGCTGAATTTTCAGGATATCCTCACGGATGTGCGCATGACACTGGCCTGTTGGCAGCTTACCTCCAGCGATATGAATCTCACTCTCATGTCAGAAATGTTGGGATACACGGATATCAGTGCGTTTTCTAAGGCCTTTAAGCAACACTTAAGTATTTCCCCCTTACAATTTCGCCAAAGCAACCGCCAGTCAAAACTTCAATAATATGGCTGTAACGTAAATGAGAATCAGTTAGAATCTTCCCAACTTAAAGGAGACACTATGAATCGCGTTAAAATCATCAATCTTCACCTGATCCTTGCCGCCGTGTTATTACCGGCCATTCTCATGTTTGCCGTTACCGGTGGGTTTTACACCTGGGGACTCAAAGGGGGCTACGACAGCCAAAGCTATAAACTCCCCTTGGCCCAGCCATTAAGTGGCGATCTAGCAACCTTGGTGGAATTCGCTCAAACCGAACTGGACAAGCAACAGCAAGCCTACCCAACTGGTGGTGCCAAACTAAAATCCAATACCCATACCCACGTATTAGAATGGACAGGCAGCAACCTAGACATCAATCTCAGCACGGATAAAGGCAGCCAACTGGCAACACTTCAAGTGAAGCAAACCAGTGCATATCGCAGTCTTGTGCAACTACATAAAGCCAAAGGGGGCACGGTATTCAAGGTGTATGCCGCTCTTGTGGCCCTTGGCTTGTTAGTGATTCTGTTCAGTGGCGTGTTGATGGGCGTTACCCTCACTAAGTATCGCCAAACAACGGTATTGGCTTTATTAGCGGGCAGTGGTTTATGGGTATTGGCCGTAGTAATGAGTTAAATTACCATTTGATACAATGAATGCTATTGATAATCTATCTCATTTACACTACTATTAGGCCCATAGAGAAATTTAATTGGGTTCATCACTATGTACGTGTGCCTTTGCAAAGGAATTACAGACAGCCAAGTTCAGCAGGCCATCGACAATGGCGCTGATTACAAGGCATTGCGCGAGCAACTGGGTATTGCCAGTGATTGCGGCCAATGCGGCAGCATCTGTAAAGAAATGGTGAAGGCCTCTCAAGAGTGTGTATTTTATGAAGCCCAAGTGGCGTAGCTACTTTATCACCAAAGGGCCTAGCCATTTTAGAAGCAAAGTAGCTTAGCCAGCACCAAAACAAAAACCGCCTATTGGCGGTTTTTTTATGTGGATTCCACTCACACTATGCTTGGCACTGGACAGTTCCATACCACCTCTAGATAATCCCCCCTCCCATGCAAAAACGTCACAGTGGGAAGCACACGCATCTTTTAAAAGGCAACCCATTAGCCATGTTAAAGTCCATCCATAAGAGTATTGATGAATTTGGCACCATAGAAGTACTGGATGATGGCGCCAAGCGTTACCTGACGTTTGGCAATGAACATGAACAAAGCTGCCAAATTAAAGCGCAACCGCACATTCCCCAGCACGAATACAGCCGCGCCATCATGCTCTCGCTATTATTCAACCAGCCAGAGCGCATTGCCGTATTAGGCTTAGGTGGCGGTACATTAGCGTTTAGTTTTTTACATGCCTGCCCAAACGCACACGTGATTGCGGTGGAATTACGCCAAGAAGTGATTCGCATTGCTCAACGATTCTTTTCTCTGCCAAAGCATGAGCCTCGATTGCAAATATTGCATCAAGATGCTTTTTATTTTGTGCGCGACAACACCACAGTATTCGATCTATTAGTAGCTGATTTGTATCACCACGATGGCATTGACGAAACCCAAATGCAGCGGCAATTTATTCACGATTGTGAAAAGCACATTTCAGAGAATGGATGGCTAGTATTAAATTATTGGCTTGATCACGACTTACAAACCGAGGTACTGCACCAGCTACACGAATCGTTTGCCTGTGTTTACATGTGCAATAGCGGCGGCGGAAATTTAATTATTTACGCAGGTAAATCCTTCCCCCATGGGGATTTTTTATTGCCAACACAGGTAAAACCTTTGGCGAAAACACTGGGGTTTTCGTTAAATTATTATTTAAAACGCCTTACCTTTATAAATGCAGAATAAGGCAAACACATCATCAGCCACAGCAATAACCATGACCAATGGATAGCACCTGCGGATTTTTTACTGCCAAACGCACTGCCGCCACTGGTACTGTTTGACGACGTTTGTCCTTCTAAAAAAATCACATCACTGGCAGTACGACTCACGTATTGCACCGCATCATTGATATTAGTGACACTTTCACACACAGATTCCCAGGTGGCATTCACATCAGGGTCATCCAGTGTGGCTATCACGTCTTGATTATCATAACCACTGGCAGAAGAACAGGTAGCATCACTTGAGCCACCGTTACACACTCTTAAATTATGAATTAAAGATTCACCTAGCACCGAATCGGACTGAAAATAAATCATCATCACATGATTTAACCCCGTTTGCAGTCTTGCACTATAGGTTGCCCAACTGCCATTGGTAATAGTTTGCTCTAAGGTTTCATTAATATAAAACCCTAAAAAATTCGATTGGCCATTTTCAACTTTCGCTTCAAATTTTAAATACAAAGCTTCGTCACCCACAGGGCCATTTAAGTAACTCAACAAAACCGAACGACCGCCAAAACTCGCACTACCCGATCCTAGTACACTGCCTTTTTCGCTGTCCGTTTGACTATGCCAAGCAGTGCTGTGCTCCGTGTTCTCATTGGTACCACTGTAAAACGTCCAATCTGCACCTGTGGCACTACCATCAATCACATTCAATACCTTAGCATTAAGGGGTTGAGCGAGGCTTTGGCTCTCCAAATTCAATGTTAACAGCCCATTATGTTCGCCCGCCCATGTGCCCTCAGCGTTTACGACAAAGTCACAGACTTGTCCTGCAGGCAAGCTCGAACCCAACAACCAATTATTATCATCTATCGAAAAATAATGATTATTCACGGACTTGGATTGCACTTGGGCATTGGTGTTTGAAAGATTCCACAAACTAAAGGTCTGTGGCTTTTGACGGTCTTTACCCACAAACCCTATTTTTTCTTCACCTAATAAGGTCACCCCTTGGGTTCTGTCTGCAACCCAGTCCGCCATGGCAGAGACTTCTGAATACACACCATATAAACCCGCTTCGGCACAGCCACTGCCCCAACTCACTAAACCGGTTAAAGCCCATTCATCGTTGGCTTTCACTAATATGGGGCCACCGCTGTCTCCTTGGCATGAGTCCTTACCGCCACTCACTTCACCGGCGCATAAACTGCGCTGCCAATAATTGCTAATGCTGTTTATGGGGTAGGTGTTATTGCAGACAGAATCTCGTTGAAAACTCACATCCACTTCATTCAAGTTACGGGAGGTAAAGCCACTATCGGTCACGCCCCACCCCAATACCCTTAACTGCTCATTTTGTTGAAGGTTTAAAGTATCATTTCGACTCAATAAAGAAATGGGGGCTTTACTGGCACTGCGATCTAAACGAATCAACGCTATGTCACTGTAAAAATTACCGTCATTAAAATCAGGGTGAATCACAAACCACTGGGCTTTGCGAATATCACCTGAGGTTGGATAAGAAAGGTTGCTCAAGCCAATATATAAGGTTAAGTCTTCTGGGGATTTATCATCTAAACAATGGGCTGCGGTCATAACCCAGTCCGCGGCTATCAGCACCCCACCGCAGAAGTGAAAGCCTTGCTGAATCGACACCATCCAAGGATAGGGCTCGGTACTGATGGTGCCGCCTATGATTCGTGTTTCGGGGGGATTGTAGGAAACCTGTGTGCTCCAGCTAAGCGCACTGATTAAAACCGCAGGCAATAAAAAACAAGCAGCTAACAACTTTTTCATAGCTAAACCCTTTGCTGATAAGAGATTCCATCTCAAAACCACTAGCATGTTTAACCAGTATAGAAGTCCTCACTGAATCCACCGTATGACAATCTGATCTAATAACCTCTTAATACATTCCTTAACGATTAAAAACACTGGAAAAAATTTACAGTGCTATGCTTATTTAAGGTGTTAATTGGAATTGAATATGCAGGCAGTAAAATCTTTAATCCTAATCGCTTTTATCACCTGTAGCGGCTGCGGTGCCCTAGACGAAGACAGCGATTCATCCACCACTGGCTCAACACCTGTGGGCGCTACCTTAAAAGGGCTGTGGATGGGTGAGACAACAGAACAAGGTGCATCTGCCGCCATTGTCACTCAGGTGCTATTTTATCAAGATCGCATCTTTATTCTGCGCGATGACGAAGCGCTTATCGGCACCTATGTCATTGAACCCAGTGGCAGCGCCAACATGGACACCGAGATTTATACTTACAGCGCCCCGGATACCACCAATGAATTTTACGTAGGAACTCGCACCGCCAACCGCATCGCATTAGATGCACTGTTTGCCACGGATCGAGATTTGTTCATGAACTTTGATGGTGCCAGCCGTTCTGGCAGCATCACCCTAACCTTAGATACTGGCCGTATTACCAACATGGATCTCACGCGCGTACGCGGCCAATGGGGTACACAGGATTCCGTCTTATATATAAACGATGAAGGCGGATTAATTGGCAGTGCATTAGGCTGTCAATGGAAAGGTCAATTAAACCCGATGAATGGTGATTTTCTTGCCTTAAAGATTGAGCGAAAATTATGTGATGCGTTTAATCAAGCAGCAGACAGCCCAGTGGATGGTTTTGCGTTTATTGACGGTGAAAGCAATTTACATTTTATTGCCGAGCAGCCCAATGAAATATTATGGATGCAGTTTCAAGCCGCTACTACAACGCCAGTCACAGATACTACGGACACAACAGAAGAGACAACCCCATAATCAATCACGCTTATGGAAAAGCGACAAGCTCATCGCCCTCCTGCCATGGCGCGTATTTTTTCATCACACTGATAAATAGCGGTGATTCTAACCAGGCATTTAGCCAATCCCGTAATTTCACGTAATCGCTTTGTTCAAACCAAGCTTTATTCACATGGGCGAACTGTCGCACAAAGGGAAAAATAGCCAAGTCCGCTAGAGAAAACTGCTCACCAAACAGATACCGGTTTTGAATAAGGCGAGATTCTAATTGACCTAAGAAAACCTCGCCTTTCTCTCGATAAAAAAGTTCAGGCTGCTCATAACGATCAGCGTATTTATAGCGATCTAATGCCCACTTAAATTCACCATCATTTTGTTCAATCAAGTCATCCATTTCACCACAAAGATGCGACGGATAAATATCCGCTTTTAATTGAGGGTTTTGTGACAAGGCAAAATACATGATGTCTAAACTTTCCTCTAACACATGACCACCGGATAACTGCAATACAGGCACAGTGCCTTTAGGGCTAATGGCTAACATGGCAGCAGGTTTAGCTTTTAACACCACTTCTCTTAATTCCAAAGCCTTGGCTTCAACACACAAGGCAAGGGCCAAGCGCGCCCGCATAGCGTAAGGACAACGACGAAATGTATACAACACACCTAACATAAACTGGCCTAATCAAGGTTCACCAGGCAAAAAAATGCCCATCAAAAGATGGGCATTGTAGCATAAGCATACCTAAGATTAGGCTGCCTTTTCTTTATCCGTAGATTCACTCAAAGCAGCTTCTGGCTCTTTATAGTTTTTAAACAAATCCATGACTGCTTTGCCCTTCTTCAAGCCCAGCATACACATGGTGCTCATAACGCCACCCATTAGGCCACCGCCGACACCGGCCGTCATCACATCAGCCCCTGTCATGTAAAAGTTCTTAATGGGCATTTGCGGATGCAAACAAGACTGTTTGAAACGATCCACAAAGTGATCCAAACCATAAATTTCGCCACGTTCATTTAATTGATAAAACTGCGTGGAAAGTGGTGTCGAAATCTCATAATAATCTAACGCATCACGTAATTTCGGTTTACGTGCAAACAAACGCTCTAACAAGTATTTTGCCACTGCGTCTTTTTTCTGCTCGTAATCCTCACCCCGTTGTTGCCAAGTGGTACCATTCCATTGCTCGTATTCATTCATCTCAGCGATGGTTACAATTTCAACCGTGGATTTATTTGGATAACGTTCATCCCACTCAGGATCTTTCGACGATGGGAATGACACATAAATCAATGGCAGCTGGTCGGTTTTACCGGCACGGAAATCATCCACGTTTTTTTCATGATCACCATTTGGGTAAATCCATAAGTTAGTGGTATCCAGCCCTAACTCTTCGGTTGTGCCTTTAAAACCTGCATACACACAATAACTGGCACTGGAATACTGAATAGAATCGGCCTTCAACCACTTATCCAAACCGTGCTTGGCACGTAAATGTTCTGGATACAAACGTTTTACGGTATTCATAAAGCCCACATTACTGAATACCACATCGGCATAAATTTCATCACCGTTGGCCATTTTAACGCCGTAACAGGTTTCCCCTTTCACTAGGATTTTATCCACCTCTGCATAGGTAAATACCTCACCACCACTCTTTTGAATAGTTGGGATAATCTCACGCGCAATAGAAGACGCACCACCCACAGGATACGCGCCACCGGCTAAATAATGCTTGGCAATCAAGGCGTGCATTAAAAACGCAGCATCTCTTGGGGTTTGCCCGTAGTCACCCCATTGCCCGGTTAATACGCTGATCAATTCTTGATTAGAGGTAATGCCTTCTAATACTTCGCGAGTGGTTTGAAAAAACTCTTTAGGCACCAATAAAGGACGAACCACATTGTATAAACGCCCCAACCATTTAGGCATGGCTTGAGCAGCAAAAAACCTAGGTGTAAGAGAGCTGATTTTGCGCGTCAAATTCACATAGCGTTCGATGTTGGCACGCTCTTGTGGAAAGTGCTTGCTCAACTCATCAATAAAATTTTCACGGCCTGCCACAAAATCATATTCTTTATCACCAAGAATAATTTTGTCGTAAACCGGGTCCATAGCCGCCCATTTTAAACGCCCTTCACTGATGGTATCGAAGATACGTTTCATGGAACTTGGCTTATGCACTTCACCGATATAATGCACACCCACATCCCACTCATATCCTTCGCGGTCATAGGCATGGGTAAAACCGCCTGCGGTGTAGTGTTGCTCTAATACACACACTTTTTTGCCCATCAGAGACAACAACGCAGCATTAGCCAAACCGCCAATGCCCGATCCCACCACAATCGCATCATAGTGTTGATCCGCTCTGCCACTGCGATATCGTTTACCGGTTCTCACCTTTACCTTGGCCATTTGGTCCCCTCTTGTCGCCTTTTTTATTATTTTTATATGCAACTTTTTGCATATGATTTACCGAGTGTATGCCCAAGTATTCACATATGCAACTATTTGCATATAAGAGATAGGCATCTTAGACTAGGCCCTTATTCAATATTGATCCGGTCTATGTCTCTTAAACACGCCATATTAACCCTGCTTGAAACCGAAGAAGGTTCAGGCTACGACTTGCTAAAACGCTTCAAGGCGCGCTTAGGGTTCTTCTGGAACGCCAGCCATCAGCAGATTTACAGCCAGCTTAAAACCATGCATCAAGATGGCCTTATTGATTGCACCCTAGAGAAACAGCAAGGCAAGCCCGACCGCAAGGTGTATCACATGACCCAGACAGGTCACGATACATTGGTGGAATGGCTAGAAAACCCGGTGAAAGTAGACAAAATAAACGATGCCCTCTTGGTTAAACTCTATGCAGGACATCTCATAGATAAAGACAAGTTAAGACAAGAACTGAATGAGCATACCGCCATTCATCAGCGCATGCTGGAGACCTTTCTCAATTTAGAGCAAGAATATCTCAACTTACCAGCCCATGAGAAAAAGCCGTTTGAACTCCCCTATTTAACCTTACGTCGAGGCATCTTAGGGGAAAAGGCATGGCTAGCTTGGGCTGAAGAAGTGGCCCAATACCTAGAAAATTCCATTCATTAATCACCTTTAACCTAAAACAAGCGTATCAACTCACGCCTCTGTGGTGGCCGATTATGACATTTACGTCATCAAATTCGGCCAGTTACAGAAAAGTCATTTCTTAATCCATGGTCGCGGGTTAGCCTAATTAGGCAGCAAAAATAAGAATAAAGAGTGATACGCCCGTTTCATGTCCAGTAACATCGCCTCTTACATCAGCATGAGTACGCCAACGTTTTTACAACCTGGTGTACAGGATGTGGGTATCCCAGTATCCAACATCAAACCCCTGGTCAAATTATTAGTGACCCAAGGTGTGCCTTTGGCTGCCTTACTGAAAGACACTGGCATTACGCTAAACGACTTCACCTTTTTCAATCACACCGTACTCTTTGCTCAATACCGCAGGCTACTATTGAATGCACGGGCATTAAGCCAAGACTCCGCTTACGCGTTAAAACTCGGTGAACAATTTTTCATTAACCACGACGGCGTGTTGGCCTGTCGCGTCATGAGCAGTGACACACCGGAACAAGCCATGACATTGCTTGAGATTTATCAAAGCTTGTTCACGCAACTTTTGCATTTTCAATTTGAAAGTAATGATCAAAGAGGCGTATTCACCGTAGAAGAAAAACTGCCCCTAGGGGACACCCTACCTCATTTTATCGAATACACCTTCTCTGCTTTGTTTTGCTTAGGACGCTTTTGCACAGGGCAATCACATATTGATATTGAAATTGAATTATCTTACCCATGCCCAGGTGACCCCGGAGTGTTTGAAGCTTTTTTTCAAAATCCAGTGCGTTTTAACTGTGAGAAAAACCGTGTGCTGTTTCCTGCTCACACCCTAAAGCAGTCGATTATTTTTGCCGATACGCTTGCCGCTGCCGAAAACGAAAGCTTGTGCCAACAACATTTGCATCAAGTTCAGTCCGATGAAATTTTAATAAAAAAAGTCAAACAAACCATTCGTAAAACCCCTTTTACACAAGTGTCGCTGGAACAACTAGGGGAAAACCTACACATGAGCCCGCGCAGTTTGCGTCGGCATTTACAAGCCCAAGGGGTGAACTACAAAACGTTATTAGAAAACGAACGCAAACGCCTTGCACTAAAGCGCATCGAAAACAGCGAACACTCTCTGGACGACATTGCCCATGAGCTGGGTTACCACAATGCATCCAGTTTTAGTCGCGCATTTAAACGCTGGTTCGGGCAATCTCCTTTGCATTACAAGCAAGCAACATCCACAGAAAGTTCCCAAACATAACGGACAAAACCAGCCGAATGTTAATTTTGGCCACCAAGGTATAACACCTTGTCCGCTTGTGTAATGGCTAGATCACAAAGGAGGACTACTATTCAATTAGCTAATTTAATGAAGCCTTAGAATTCAATAAATTAGCAAATGGAAGCTGTACAGAAGGACACAACAATAAAAATTGAAATGACAGACGCCCCGTCTGTCGAAAGGGCCTCTAAGCATGCAAAATTCTCTCAAACAATTAACACGTCGCGTGTTAACCGCTACTGCTTTAGTTAGCAGCTTTGTTTTCAGCCAAAGTGCATTGGCAGAAAACTGCTACATCATGGTTCATGGCCATGGTACCAACGGCACCATTAAGAGTGGCAGCAATCAACCTGCCTTGGATTACTGGCGCAGTTCTCACTTCAGTGAATACAATGGTTCGGACTTTTTAGCCTACCTAGTTGGGCCAAACGATAACTACGGTATCGTGGGCTACAACTCCACTGATGAAGCGGGTTACCCATACTGGCGCAATGAAACCGCGGGCGAAATTGCTCGTCAAATCATCGCCATTAAACAAGGTAACGGCGACGGCTATATCCATGATCAAGCGGGCACTCAATGTAATGCCAACGATGATTTTTGGGTCGTAAGCCACAGCCAAGGTGCGCAGCAAATGACGTTCATCTCTGGTAACGCCATTTCTGGTTCCCCTTATTACAACACCGCATTCAATGCTAATGGCAGCGCAGTGAGCGTAAGCTACTCAAGTGCCATGAACGGCATTTTAGGTGTGTTCACCACAGGTGGTGCCATCAGTGGTACAGAAGGTGCGGACCGTGTTTGTAATGGCAACTGGTTAGACTCATTGATCAATGCCGCTTTCCTAGGCAAAGACTGCAACGACTCGGTTAAGTGGATGCAAACCAACGAAGCGTATTTGGCGCGTAACCTAATCGGCACTAACTTAGCCGCACCTATGTACGTCATGGGTGGTTACAAAAGCTTCCCTGGTGTTGAAGGCGCATCTGCTGGCTTCTTAACCGGTGAAGACGATGGTTACATCAACCTAGCGTCTCAAATGAGCTGCTCAGGTTCACCTAAACGTAACCTTTGGGATGACCTAAACAGCTACAAAACCTTCCTAGGTATCGCTTACGGTAGCCCAACCTATCGTTGTAACAATGCAAACAAAGGTACACCTCGTACTTACAACATGGCCAGTGTTTACACCGACCATGATGCAGAACGCAACGGTGGTATCGCCTACCCTGATTACACCAATATCGAAAACGGCATCAGCTGTGGTAATGGTCGTAACATGGCAGCACGTATCGGTATCTGTACTGAGCTGTAATTTGTAAATCGATAAAGATTCCCGAATACAAGCCCACGGGGTTGTATTCGGGCGTTTTTAATTTGTACGAGTGCAATATGAAAATAAAAATAATTCTCGCCAGTCTTGCTGTTATAACCATCTTCATCTTTGGTTTACAAGGTTCTCCTAACCTTGTGAACGAGCAAGCCTCAAGCAGCGCAAACAAAGCACCCACACAATATTCACAAACTATTCCCGCGCCCATTAATGCAAACCCAACCGCGACAGCGGCGGTTAACAACCCACAAGCGGCCATTAACCCGCAAGATTTAAATGGGCTCTCTCCCATTGAACGCATACGCGCCATACAACAACAAACACAACTGCATAAAAGCGTATTAAAAGATCACGAAACATTCTCACGCTACCCAGAAGGCCACAACGCCATCAGCGATGCGCAACACGACCCCGTACTACAACGTTATCAAGTGGATGAGCGCACCACATTAAGCGAAGATAAAAGCAAAGGCCTCACTATTTGGGCCGACAAGAAATTCTATTTACACAATGACACCGTCACCGTCATGGCCTACATACAAGACAACGAAGGCAAATACTTAACATCAGATTTCAATGGGCAACTCTTAGACGGCCAACAACATGTTATCTCCCCCATTACCTTCACCCCATTAGGTAACGGCCAATATCAATCACAGATTGCCTTAGGGGACTTTTCCACCACCGCCATGCCAGCGGGCATTTATAAAATTTTGATTCAAAGTCCACAGCATCAATTAATCGATGGGATCACCTTCACCCTCACCCAGCCAGACATTGAATTAACCGGCGAATACAAAGAGCACATCGATGACAGCGGACAACTGGTTATTCAAGCTCAAGTACTGGTGGCCAGCGCCAACCCTTATTACGTACAAGCCTCACTTTACAGTGAAACCGGCACCGCCATCGGCGTGACGCAATCGTCACAAACCCTAAATGCAGGCTTGCATTGGTTACCACTGAATTTTTCTGGCGTCATGATTAAAGACGCAGGTGAAGATGGGCCGTATGTATTAAAGAATGTGTCACTGGCAAAAGTGACCATACCCATGATGCGCACACCGCTATTGCAACCTGGGTTTACCACGGATTCGTATCGTTTGAGTGAATTCAGGTAAGAAAGAAAACTGCAATGTAATTTAGATTATTCACCTCTTCCATGGGTGTATATATTTTTTCTTTATTAATCAGATTAGATTGCAGCATTCAATTTCGATACATTTTCAGCATGCGTCGAATAATTTTTCTGACATTAAGAACAAACGACCTAACTGGCTACAAACCTCTTTTATGGCAAAGTATTCCGTTAGAGTTACTTATACCTTTATACATAAGATATGAAAGACTACCAGCGATAGTAAAAATCATCAAAATAGGATCTACAAATACAGATACCGTAATCAATAAAAAGATTAATAATATAACCCTACTACTCGGTTTATAAGAGGTCTTCGTTAAACCATGAAATAGCAGACCATTGCCTGTAAGGCATTCAGGATAAATCAGGTTAGCACAGCACTTTGGGCACAAGAACCCCTTTGATACATCAGAAGGATCAACGTGTTTCACACAATCATAGTTTGTGACATGACCACAAGGCTTACAGATAATTTTCATACTAATTTATAATGGGTATATCTCAGTTAAGTCCT
>JBFEWA010000402.1:0-2747 GCA_041546605.1 Bermanella sp. | reverse complement strand
GAAGTTCAAACCAATAGCTGCGTTTTGTGCTGGGATAATTGAGTTAATGGTACCTGTGGCTGTATAGTCAATTTGGCTGTGATACAAAATCGATGCACGTAGTGCAATTTCTGGAATCGAAAATGAAACACCTGCAATGAAACCTGCTTCTGTGCCGCCATCTAATTCAACAGCAAGGTTGTCTTCTGCGCCAGTATAACCCAAGCCTTCAGCTAGTAAATCTTCTGTGAAAGCGCCTGAAACTTTTTGTAATTTAGGCCCGCCAAAGACCTTCAATACGCCGGTCGATAGAGCAAGGTCATAACCACAGGCTGCAGTGATTGACTCACTATCGTATACCGTTTTAATAGGAGCTGAAGTTGTACCATAAGCTAAAGTATCGTCTTTATATTCAACACCTGCTTTGAACGGCACTTCGTATTGCAGAGCACAGCTTACGTTTTCAGTCACATGGTAGCGAGTGCTTAATTGTGGGCGTTGGAAGTCATCTAGGATTTCACCTGAAGCGACAATATTTGAGCTACCGGCTTCTTGTTGAATTCGTGCTTTCATCGGAACAGCAGTCTGACCATAGCTGGTGCTGATAACATTGTTATCGCCATAGATGATGTCAAAACCGCGGCTAGAGTTATCAAAACCGCCTGCCATTGCAGAGCTGGCTGCAAAGATGGAAGCGCTTAGGGCGCTGATTTTTACCATAGGGTGCTTCATTCGTAGGCTCCTTTTATTATTGTTTGCCTAGTTTTCGTAATCGATTTCATTATTGCCGTGGGGCTTTCACAGGTATTGACGTTTTATGCCGTCTTTTTGGCACCACGAACCAATTAATAGAGCGTTAATGTGGATACTAAGTGAGTTACAGCTTGCTCTACATGCTAAATTTGGCCAATAGCGGGTATGTGAACAAGTATTCATATTATTATTTGATGCGAGAGGATACGGGCTTTGTTTCTCAGAAGAAAGAGGTAAATTCGGACATTTACTGACCAAATAGGCCACCTTGCTTAATAAAAGGTTTAGCCATAAAAAAAGCCTGCATAAGCAGGCTTTTTTATAATCAAAACAAAGGGTTAGATAATGCCTTTATCTTGAATTTCAGCGATGGCGCCGTCGATGCTGGTGTGATCCGCATCAATGACTAAATCCACCTCAGATTGCGCTTCAAACGTGCACAAGGCGATTAGGCCGGCTTGTTTAAGAATGCGAGCGGTATCGTCGGCATTGTTCTCGCCAAGGTCGTCTTTACTCACAAGCGCCGCAGCTTTACCTAGGCTAAAGAGTTTACGATCCAAGGCGCCGGCCAGTACATGTTTGTTGCTACCGGTTAGTACAATGGAGGCTGGCTTCTGATCAAAACGATCGGCTTTTTCTTGGGCCGAAACCGCAGTCAGCGTTTCACCGCTTGCAGAGTCCGCACTGCCAACGATCATGCCCGCACCAACGGTCACGTTGGTTAAGCGATCGATGACGATGAAAGCACCGGTTGCACGGTTTTTCTTGTACGCATCAAATGCCACGGCTTTGTTTAACGTCAGTTCACACAGGCCGATTTCATTAAGCTGAAGCTCTTTGCTGTCGTGTCTCTCTAAGGTATTTACATCCACACGGTGATGAACTTTTGAGAAGGTACCTGTGTTAGGCGTGGACGCAAATTTCAGATCGTATTGCTTACCGATCTTCATGGCGTCTTCGCTCATCCACACGATGTCCGCGTTAATTTGCTTGCTGGTTTGAGGCAAGTCAGCGCTTTTCACGATCATGTCGCCGCGGCTGATGTCGATTTCATCTTCAAGGGTGATGGTTACCGCTTGATCAATGAAGGCTTCTTGCATGTTGCCGTCAAAGTTCACAATGCTTTTCACGGTGGACGTCTTACCCGATGGCAGTGCTGTAATCGCATCACCTGGACGCACAATACCGGAAGCGACGGTGCCGCAGAAACCACGGAAGTCTAGGTTCGGACGATTCACGTACTGCACAGGGAAACGGAAGTTCTCTAGGTTGCGATCAGCATTGATCTCAACACCTTCCAGGATCTCCATTAACGTCTGGCCTTTATACCAAGGGCAGCGTGTAGAACGGTTAACCACGTTGTCACCATCCAGTGCAGATAACGGCACAAAGTGAACGTTGGATAGACCTAATTCTTTACCAAAGTTTAAGTAATCTTCTTTGATCCCATTGAATTTCTCTTCGCTGAAATCCAATAGATCCATTTTGTTTACCGCAACCACTAGGTGCTTAATACCCAGTAACGATGCAATAAAGCTGTGACGTTTGGTTTGGGTTTGTACGCCGTAACGGGCATCAACCAAGATGATGGCAAGATCACAGGTAGACGCACCTGTGGCCATGTTACGAGTGTATTGCTCGTGCCCAGGGGTATCCGCAATGATGAACTTACGCTTATCGGTAGAGAAATAACGGTAAGCCACATCAATGGTGATGCCTTGTTCACGCTCGGCTGCTAAGCCGTCAACCAATAGAGCAAGGTCAACCTTGTTGCCTGTGGTGCCGTGTTTCACACTGTCGTTTTCGATGGCAGCTAGTTGATCTTCAAAAATCATTTTTGAATCGTAAAGCAAGCGACCAATTAGGGTACTCTTACCGTCATCCACGTTACCGCAGGTAAGGAAACGCAGTAGTTCTTTGTTTTCGTGTTGCTTAAGATAAGCAAGGATATCTTATGCAATTAAAACTGACTGATGCGACATGAGAAATAACCCTCTTGCTTTTTCTTTTCCATG
>JBFEWA010000123.1:0-8123 GCA_041546605.1 Bermanella sp. | reverse complement strand
GCGGACTTTTATGGGCGCTTAGCCAGCCATCCCCATGACACAGTTATTAAAGAACTCATGGCCACAGCCAAGCGTTTGCAGCTGAACCCTTGGGGCACCGCTGTATTATTCCATCATTACGTTAAAGCGGTAGGCGCAACTCAGCACAACGCCCAGCAACTCACCACCTGGTATCTGCTGGTAAAAGCCGGTTTCGATGCGCGCATTGCCTACAACCAAAATGCATTCTTGCTTATGCCATCCAAACAAGGCCTGTTTGGCGTCACCTACTTCACCTTTAACGGCACCCGTTATTATGCCGTGAGCATGGATGGCAAGCAGTTATCCACAGGCCGAGCTTACACCTACAGCGGCAAGCACGCCCAAGCACAAACCCCATTGGACTTTAATAATGGCCAACAGCTGCTGGCATCGAACAACATTCAACAGCGTGAGCTTGCATTCAAATACCAAGGGCAAAGCCACACCATTAAATTGCACTACGATTTAGGGTTAGTGGAACTGGCCAACACCACGCCGCAACTGGCCATTAATCAGTATGCCCACGATGGCTTACCGGCCAGCACAGCCAATGAGCTTTTATCCCAGCTAGCGCCCCTTGTTAAAGGCAAGTCCGAAACCGAAGCGGTGAATCTATTATTACGATTTGTACAAACCGCCTTTAGCTACAAAACCGATGAACAGCAATTCCGCCAAGAAAATTACCTGTATCCAATCGAAACCCTACATTATCCATACAGTGACTGCGAAGACCGCGCGGCACTATTTGCTTGGCTGGTGAAACGATTATTAAAACTGGATGCAGTACTGCTAGATTATCCTGGGCACATTGCCGCCGCCGTTGCCTTCAACGGCAAGGTAAGTGGGGATTCATGGAAATTAAATGGCAAAACCTACACGGTAGCAGACCCAACTTACATTAACGCCACCATTGGCATGACCATGCCCACGTTGAAAGTGTATAAGCCAAAAGTGATAACGTTTTAAGTTTGCCCCCCGCAAGGTTGGATTCCCGCCTTCGCGGGAATGACAACAAGTATGTATCACTCTGACATATGCGCTCTTTTGCATCCTTGCAATCGCGGAATACCGTTCATCCCTGAACATATGCGCTCCTTTATTTCCCTATAAGCACAGCACCGCCCATCCACGGGCATAAAAAAACGCCTCTATTGAGGCGTTTTTTACTTTATAGGAAGGAAACGAGGTATTAATGGCGCTCGCTGGGTAAGGCAGGAAATCCACGTAAATCATACTCAGCTGTCTGTGGTTGCGCCTTTTCTGGCTGCAAATACACCATGCCAGCCAATACCACCGCCAGCAGCCCCACAAAAAACAGCACGCTCAATGTATTCTTCTTGTTCATAACCCAGATCCCCGTCTTGTTATTATTGTTATCGGCCGAATCCGGCAGAACTTGATATATATCACACACTTACAAGCCCTTCTAATCACTTTTAGCTATAACTTTTTGGCATATATTAGTCATTCCTGCTCTCGGCCCAAGACTCTAAGGCTATTAGCCCTTATAAATCTATATCAAAAAATTTTAATATAGATATTGGCAAGTTCCACCTAGGGTGATACCTTTGCACACTCGATATTTTCTGGATGAGTCTTGTGCCTGCCGAATCCGCACTGCGTAACATTGATGATCTGGCCGCGCTCAATAAAGCCGCTGGTGACAGCTTACGCTTGCAAATATTGCAGCTACTCGAACAAGACTCCTTTGGCGTATTGGAATTGGCCGATATCTTTAACGTCAGCCAATCCCGCATGAGCCACCATTTAAAAATTTTAGCCAACGCGCAACTGGTCTCCACCCGTCGCGAGGGCAACTCCATCTTTTACCGCCGCGCCTTACTCAATGGCGCCGCATTAGATGAAGTCAGAAGCAAGATTTTCGCGGCCATTGATCACATGCCGTGGCATGCAGAATTAGAAACCGGCTTGGCCAGCATATACGCCGAACGCGGCAGTCAAAGTCAGCAGTTCTTTGAGAAGCACGCCGGGCAGTTTACCGAGGTCACAGACCTCATTGCCGGTTACGAACATTACGCTGAAAGCTTAGAGGAAATCTTAAAAGCCATTGAGCTGCCAACCTCGGCCCACGCCATGGAAGTGGGCCCTGGACAAGGGGGATTTTTAAAGCCCCTAGGGGAGCGCTTTGAGAAAGTTTTCGCATTGGATAACTCACCAGCTATGCTGGAATTAGCCAAGCAACACTGCCCAATGGACAACATCGAATTTGTATTGGGCGAACCGAAAGCCGCCGTCGATCAAGGCATTAAAGTGGATCTTCTGGCCTTCAACATGGTGTTGCACCACATCCCTTCCCCTGCGGATGTGTTCAAGGCGTGCAGTGAATTATTACACCCAGGGGGGGCATTACTGATTACCGAACTGTGCCCCCACGAACAAAACTGGGTGAAAGAAAGTTGTGGCGATGTATGGCTGGGACTCGATCCAGACCATATCAAGCAGTGGGCACAAGCGGCGAACTTACGCGCCAAACACCAAGTATTTGTGGGTCTGAGAAATGGCTTTCAAATCCAAATTCAACAATTTGTAAAACCTATTTAACTTGCGCCAGACCGCTTGTCTTGCGAACAAGGATAATAACGAGGAGCTTTCATGAGCGAGTATTCTATTTTTACGTCTGAATCTGTATCCGAAGGGCATCCAGATAAAGTCGCCGACCAAATCAGTGATGCCGTACTAGACGCCATTATTGCCCGTGACCCTCTAGCCCGTGTGGCGGTGGAGACCTTGGTTAAAACCGGTATGGCGGTGGTGGCTGGCGAAGTGACCACCTCTTGCTATGTGGACCTTGAAGACATCGTGCGTGATGTCATCACAGGGATTGGCTATAACAGCTCTGACGTGGGTTTTGACGGCGCCACCTGTGCGGTATTAAACGGCATCGGTAAACAGTCTGTGGATATCAACCAAGGTGTTGACCGCGCTAAGCCAGAAGATCAAGGCGCTGGTGACCAAGGCTTAATGTTTGGTTACGCCACCAACGAAACTCCTAACCTAATGCCCGCTCCGGTTTACTACGCGCACCTATTGGTACAGCGTCAATCTGAGTTACGCCGTAATGGCACCTTGCCTTGGTTGCGTCCAGATGCGAAATCTCAGGTAACTATTAACTACGAAGGCGGCTCACCAAAAGTAGACGCCGTGGTGCTATCGACCCAACACGATCCTTCTATTTCTTTAGAAGAGCTACGTGAAGCGGTGTTAGAAAACATCATCAAGCCAGTCTTCCCTGATGGCTGGTTAACCTCCGACACCCTATTCCACATCAACCCAACCGGTAACTTTGTAATCGGTGGCCCTGTGGGTGACGCCGGTTTAACCGGTCGTAAGATCATCGTGGATACTTACGGCGGCATGGCCCGTCACGGTGGTGGTGCGTTCTCAGGGAAAGATCCTTCAAAAGTAGACCGCTCTGCGGCTTACATGGGTCGTTATGTAGCGAAAAACATTGTAGCCGCTGGCCTGGCTGATCGTTGTGAAATCCAAGTGTCTTACGCCATCGGTGTAGCGGAACCCACTTCAATTTCCGTGAACACTTTTGGTACTGGCAAACTCACCGATATCGAACTGGCTAAAGTGATTCGTGCGGTATTTGATTTACGCCCATATGCGATTCAAAACCAGCTAGAGTTATTAAACCCAATGTATCAAATCACTGCGGCATACGGTCACTTTGGTCGCGAACCATTTGAAGCCAGCTACACCTATAAAGATCAAGGTGAAGAAAAAACCAAAACCTTCACTGCGTTCACGTGGGAGCGCACTGATAAAGTGGATGCATTGAAGGAAGCAGCAGGCCTATAAAAAGTCAGACGTCTGGAGTCAGACGTCGGACGACTATCTTTCAAAGCAGCAAGGAGGCTGCATGGATAGAAAGTATCAGCAGCTCATTGTTTGGCAGAAAGCCATGATAATGGTCAATCACATATACACATTGACTATGGCTTTCCCTAACAATGAAAAGTTTGGCCTGACCAGCCAACTCAGACGTGCCGCCGTAAGCGTGCCGTCAAACATAGCTGAAGGAAGTGGTCGTGGGAGTGATAAAGACTTCTGTCGATTTTTATATCACGCTAGAGGTTCTCTCACAGAAATAGAAACACAACTATTGATCGCACAACAGCTTGGCTATTGCGTTATCAATAACGACATAGACGAGCTAATACAGCAGGTATTTGCCATGCTGAACAAACTCATTCAACGATTAAGTGAATGACGTTGTACTCGGCCTAGGACCATCAAGTTTGAGCGTCCGACACCCGACGTCCGACGTCCGACCAAAAGGACAAAACAATGAGCTTCACAGACTACAAAGTTGCCGCTAAAACCCCAGAACAATTCGAGCGCGATGCCGCTTGGGGCCGTAAAGAAATTCAAATCGCCGAAGGTGAAATGCCAGCACTGATGGCACTGCGTCGCAAATACAAAGACGAACAACCACTTGCCGGTGCGAAGATCATGGGTTGTATCCACATGACCATTCAAACTGCGGTATTAATCGAGACGCTAGTGGACCTAGGTGCAGACGTACGTTGGTCTTCTTGTAACATCTTCTCCACTCAAGACCACGCCGCAGCAGCAATCGCAGCAGCGGGCATTCCAGTATTCGCTTGGAAAGGCGAAACTGAAGAAGAATTCCTATGGTGTATCGAACAAACCATTCTTGCAGAAATGGGCAGCGACAAAGTTTGGGATGCCAACATGATCCTAGACGATGGTGGCGATCTAACTGAAATGGTTCACAACAAATTCCCTGAACTATTAAAAGACATCAATGGTATTTCTGAAGAAACCACCACAGGTGTACACCGTTTATTAGAAATGATGGAAAAAGGCGAGCTTAAAGTGCCAGCCATCAACGTAAACGATGCAGTAACTAAATCCAAAAACGACAACAAATACGGCTGTCGTCACTCTCTAAACGACGCCATCAAGCGTGGTACTGACCACTTGTTGTCTGGTAAGAAAGCCCTTGTGATCGGTTACGGTGATGTGGGTAAAGGTTCTGCCGCCTCTCTTCGTCAAGAAGGCATGATTGTTAAAGTGTCTGAAGTGGACCCAATCTGTGCTATGCAAGCCTGCATGGACGGTTTCGAAGTGGTTTCCCCATACATCAATGGTGTAAACACAGGTACCCTAGACGGCATCAACAAAGAATTGCTTGGCACCACTGACTTAATCGTCACCACAACCGGTAACGTGAACGTGTGCGACAAAAACATGCTACAAGCACTTAAGAATCGTGCTGTTGTGTGTAACATCGGTCACTTCGATAACGAAATCGACACTGCCTTCATGCGTGAAAACTGGGAATGGGACGAGATCAAACCTCAAGTACATAAAGTGTACCGCGATAAAGCCAGCGATGATCATTTGATCCTATTGTCTGAAGGTCGCTTAGTGAACCTAGGTAACGCAACTGGCCACCCAAGCCGCATCATGGATGGCTCATTCGCTAACCAAGTATTGGCGCAAATGTATTTGTACGAGAAAAAATTCGCTGACTTACCAGAAGCAGAAAAAGCACAAAACATTTACGTGAAAGTACTGCCTAAGAAACTGGACGAAGAAGTGGCCAAAGACATGGTTGAAGGCTTTGGCGGCGTGTTAACCAAACTGACACAAACCCAAGCCGACTACATTCATGTGAATGTTGACGGCCCATACAAGCCAGAGAGCTACAAGTACTAATAGACGGATGTCTGAGGTCAGACGTCGGGAGCTTTGCTCCTGACGTGTGGCATCCGACTCCGGACTTAACTTAGAAGTTAGTCGTCAACTAATGCTACAATAGCTTAAGACTTATATTAATTCCGAGATCACTATGGACAACTTCCGTTTAAGCTTTGAATTCTTCCCAACCAAAACGGAAGAAGGTACGGCCAAACTGTTCGCCACTCGCGACAAACTTGCCGAATTGAATCCTGACTTTTTCTCCGTGACATACGGCGCCGGTGGTTCCACCCGTGAACACACCATCGACATCGTAACCGGCATGAATGCCAAAGGCATCTGTGCAGCACCTCACCTATCTTGCGTGGGCGAGAGCAAAGCCAACATTAAAGAATTATTAAACCACTACGCACAAAACAACGTAGAGCGCATCGTGGCATTACGCGGTGACTTACCCTCTGGCATGGCCGCCAGTGCAGGCGAGCTTAAATACGCCAACGAATTAGTTGAGCTAATTAAAGCGGAACACGGTGACACCTTCCATTTAGAAGTGGCCGCCTACCCAGAAATGCACCCGCAAGCCCCTAACTTTGAGCAAGACTTATTAAACTTCAAGCGTAAAGTGGATGCCGGTGCCGACAGTGCCATTACCCAATACTTCTTCAACGTCGACAGCTACTTTTATTTCTTAGATCGTTGTGAAGAACTTGGCATCGACATTCCAATCGTGCCAGGCATCATGCCTATCACGAACTACACCAAATTAGCTCGCTTCAGTGACGCCTGTGGCGCCGAAATCCCACGCTGGATTCGCAAACAACTAGAAGCCTATGGTGACGATAGCGAAAGCATCATGAAATTTGGCGAAGAAGTGATTACCCAGATGTGTGAAGACTTGGTTGAAAACGATGTGCCAGGGTTGCACTTCTACACCTTAAACCAGTCAGATCCGTGTATTAATGTGTGGAAAAACTTAGGGCTTTGGTAATATTTTAGTCAGACGTCGGGGGACTGACGTCTGACGCAAAAACCTTATACCCTTAATTTAAACTCTGTCAGGCCAGCATGCCAAATACAGCTCCTGACCTCAGACTTCCGACTAATATTATGCGCCAACCTATTCGAGTGGAACTAGAAGCCGGTAAAACCTATTTTTGGTGCGAATGTGGTCGCAGCCAAAGCCAGCCATTTTGCGATGGCAGTCATAAAGGTACGCCCTATCAGCCACTGAAATTTACCGCAGAAAAAACCGAAGCGAAATTCTTGTGTGCCTGCAAAGACACCGAAAACGCACCGTTTTGTGATGGCAGTCATTCTCGATAGTTGAGCCTGATGTCTGGAGACAGACGCTTTGAGCTGCTATTGTATGGCCTCCGACCCCTGACATCCGACCCCTGACTTCATATGCGCATCCCACGAATTTACACCCCTCAATCCCTTGCCCAGTCAACCCTAGTGGATTTAGACGACAGCGCCGCAAACCATGTGGGTAAAGTATTACGCATGCAGGCCGGTCGTGAACTCATTTTATTCAATGGCGAAGGGGCGTATCATTTCAAAGCGGTGATTGAACACAGTGACAAAAAACGCGTAAGCGTAAATATTCTTGAAAAAGTCGAAAGCCACAATGAATCCCCCTTGCGCATTCACGTGGGCCAAGCGCTATCGAAAGGGGATAAAATGGAGCTGGTGATCCAAAAAGCCGTAGAGCTTGGCGTCACCGACATCACCCCATTATGGACAGAACATTGCGATGTGAAACTCAATGCCGAGCGCATGGAGAAAAAACTCAAGCAATGGCAAGGCATCATCATCAGCGCCTGCGAACAATGTGGTCGTGACATCCTTCCTACCCTAAACCCGGTTGTAAAGTTTCAAGACTGGATCACAAGTGTAAATGCCGATGAGAAATGGGTGCTGGACCCAAGAGGCAATGCCGAGCAAACCACACCTGAAACGGTAACATCTGCGGTCATCGCCATTGGCCCAGAAGGAGGCCTTTCACAAGATGAAATTCAACTAGCCTGCGACAACGGCTTCAAAGCCAAGTTGATTGGCCCAAGAGTATTAAGAACGGAAACCGCTGCATTGACGGCTGTGACTTTATTGCAGAGTCAGTGGGGAGATTTTTAGTCAGCTTATTCATTCCTTGTTTTATCTGTTATTCTTAATTTTGGGATTTCACTTGCACTCATGATCAGTGCAATATCTTTAATAGATCCAATATTTATTTTAAGCACTTCAGGCTTATTATTTACAACAATAAATCTGGCTTCTTTTTGATATGAATATTTTAAATCTTTAGTAAAAAGACCAACATCGCCAACATGTACATCAAGATCCACATATTGCATCAAATTAAAATATGCAGTCAAACCATGTTGCTTTACTCCTAAACCAACACGACG
>JBFEWA010000001.1:0-37671 GCA_041546605.1 Bermanella sp. | reverse complement strand
TTTACCGCTGTCAATCAGTTAAGTTTTGATGTGGCTCCTGGTGAAGTGTTGGGTTTCCTTGGGCCCAACGGGGCGGGTAAATCCACCACTATGAAAATGATCACCGGATTCATTGAGCCGACATCGGGTCAAGTGAGCGTGTGTGACATTAATGTGGCAGACGATCCTATGGCCGCACAGAGCATTATGGGTTACTTGCCTGAAGGGGCGCCAGCCTACGGCGAAATGACCGTATTGGCGTTTTTACAGTTTATTGCCGATGTGCGTGGCCTAAAAGGCACATTGCGAGAAGAACGTCTGGCCAGTGTCATCGCACAAGTGGAACTGGCATCCGTGTTAGATAAGCCTATCGAAACCCTATCTAAGGGCTTTGCCCGTCGTGTGGGGTTGGCCCAGGCTATTATGCATGACCCTAAAGTGCTGATTTTGGATGAACCCACAGATGGTTTAGATCCCAACCAAAAGCACCAAGTGCGTGAGCTGATCAAAGGTTTGGCTCAAGACAAAATTGTGATTATTTCCACCCATATTCTCGAAGAAGTGAGTGCGGTTTGCTCCCGTGCACTGATTATCAGTGAAGGAAAATTACTGCTAGACGGCAAACCAGACGAGCTTGAGCGTCAATCCCGTCACCACAACGCCATTTGTCTGCAATTAGCTCAAGAGCAAGAAGGCGCCGAAACCGCTTTAGCAGGCATTGCAAACATTGAAAGCGTGGAAGCCTTGGCAGATCGTAGTTTCATGCTGTTCCCTCAAAACGGCCAAATGCTGCTGCCTGAGGTGGTGCGCTGGTTAGATGACAAACAGTGGGAAGTGGAAAATATTCATCTTGAAAAAGGTCGTCTTGATGATGTGTTCCGTCAAGTGACGCGCGCGCAGGCAGTATAAGGAAGGTGATGACGATGAATGCCAATATGATCAAAATCGTGATGCAGCGTCAGCTGTACAGTTATTTCGCAACGCCAATTGCTTATGTGTTTATTTTAATGTTTTTGGTGTTAGCCGGCGTATTCAGTTTTTACCTTGGACACTTTTATGAAAAAGGCCAAGCGGACTTGAGTGCGTTTTTTAATTTCCACCCTTGGTTGTACCTGTTCTTTATGCCTGCCATTGCCATGGGGTTATGGGCTCCTGAGCGCCAAATGGGCACCATTGAACTGCTGATGACGTTACCCATCGGCCAAACCAATGCCGTTATCGGTAAGTTTTTAGCCGCTTGGGTATTTGCGGGCATTGCCTTGGTTTTAACCTTTCCTATGTGGATTACGGTGGCGTATTTGGGTGACCCGGATAACGGCGTGATTCTCGCCGGTTATGTGGGCTCTTGGTTAATGGCGGGTGGTTTTCTTGCCATTGGTAGCTGTATGTCGGTGTGCAGTAAAAACCAAATCGTGGCGTTTATCACGACAGTGGTGGTGTGTTTCATCTTTATGGTGAGCGGCGTGCCTATGGTGTTGGATAGCTTTGCGTGGGCTCCACAAGGGATGATTGATTTCATTGCGGGTTTAAGCTTTTTAACGCGCTTTGATGCCATTGCTCGTGGCGTGTTGGATTTACGTGACATCAGTTACTTTTTAGCCATGATTGCGGTGTGGTTGTATCTCACCCAAGCCGTCTTACAACGTAATAAAGCCCACTAATTAAAGGAGAGCGTAATGAAATCATCCGTGATGAAGTTTGTATTAGCCCCTGTGGGTTTTGTGCTGGTTCTTATGATCAGCCAATGGGTGTTTAAAGGCGCCCGCTTGGATTTAACCGAGCAAAATATTTATAGCCTGTCTCAAGGCACGAAAAACATCATGGCCAACCTTGAACAAGAGGTGAGCCTGAATTTGTATTTCTCCGATAAAGCCAGCAAGGATTTAACCTCATTGCGCAGCTATGCGCAGCGCGTTGAAGAACTGCTGCAAGAGTATGTGTTGTTGTCTGGCGGTAAACTCAGCCTGAACGTGATTGACCCAGAGCCCTTCTCTGAAGCAGAAGACAACGCCGCAGAAGCTGGCTTGCAAGCGGTGCCCATTGCCACAGGGGATGACATCTACTTTGGCTTACAAGCCACCAACAGCAAAGGGGATGAATCCATCATTGGTTTCTTCCAGCCGGATAAAGAGCCTTTTATTGAATATGAAATCAGCGAGTTGATTTATCGCTTAAGCCAAACTCATATTCCAGTGGTGGGCTTAATGACCAGCCTAGATATGCGTGGCGGTTTTGATATGCAACGCGGTGGCACCACCCCTCCATGGGCTGTGTTTGAGCAGTTAGATCAGCTTTACGATGTGCGTTGGGTAGAAGATCAACCAGAAGAAATCGAAGCAGAAATCGAACTCTTAGTGGTGGTACAACCGGACGCCTTAGATGAAACCAGCTTATACGCCATTGATCAGTTCGTTATGGGCGGCGGTAAACTCATCGCCTTTGTGGACCCGAAAGCCGATAGCCAACAAGAAACCCCAATGGGAGATGAAAGCCTTGGTTTGAATCCGCTAAAACCCTTGCTTGAACAATGGGGCGTGAACTATGACGACAGCAAAGTGGTCATCGATGCGCAATACGGTTTGACCGTTTCCATGGGCCAAGGGCAACCGCCGGTGCGCCATTTAGGTTTACTGGGCGTGCAAGTGGATGGCTTAAACCCAAATGAAGTGGCCAGTAGCGAATTAGAAGTGGTGAACTTTGCCAGCACGGGTTTTGTTTCACCGAAAGACGACGCCACCACTACGTTTGATGCTTTGGTATGGTCCAGCACAGAGGCTCAGCTGGTGGATATCAACCAATACAACCTGATGAAAGACCCAACCCAATTAATGATGGATTTTGCCCCAACCGGCGAAAGCTATGTTTTGGGTGCCCGCATCAGTGGACCAGCCAACAGCTTGTTTGAAGCCAAGCCGAAAGACAGCGAAAGCAAAGGGGAGTACATCGCCAATGCCGAAACCATCAATGTGATGGTGATTGCGGATACCGATGTATTAACCGACCGTCTATGGGTGCAGGTACAAAACTTCTTCGGTCAGCGTATTGTGACCCCATGGGCCGATAACGGTGCCCTAGCGCAAAACATGGTTGAGCAATTTTTAGGCAGTAATGATTTGATCACCATTCGCAGTCGTGGTCGCTTCAGCCGCCCATTCGAAGTGGTGCAAGATCTGCAGCAACAGGCGCAAAGCAAGTATCACGAGAATGAACAGGCGCTTCAGCAACAGCTGCAAGAAACCGAGCAACGTCTAGCGGAACTTGAACAGCAGCGCGATAAAGACAGTTTAACCCTAAGCCCAGAGCAAGAAGCCACGTTAAATGGCTTCCAGCAAGAGAAGCTACGTATTCGTAAAGCCCTGAGGGACGTGCGTCACGAGCTGGATAAAGATATAGAAGGCTTAGGGACTTGGTTAAAAGTTCTGAACATTGCGCTTATTCCTGTGCTGTTAACCCTGTTATTATTGTTGCTAGCCAGATTGAGGTTGCGCAAACATCAAGCAAAATAAGCGCAGTCCAGAGTAAAGTAGTAGGAAAAGCAGTATGCAACACGGTTTAAACGACGTGGAATTACAAGGAAACCTTTTCATATGTCGCCCAAAAGGGGCGTTCAATATGGAAGGGGTCACAGAGTATGAGGCGCGTTTCGCCCAAATGGCGGCCACATTGAAAGGCCAGACCTGGGGCATACTGAACATCTACCATGATTACGAAACCGGTGGGCCGGATGTGCAAAAGCGCATCTGGTCCCAGTTTAACTGGTCCGCCAAGAACGGCTGCGATTACATCGGTTTTGTGGTGGTTAATCCGTTACATGAGTTTGCCGCAAGGCAAACCACCAAAGACATCCCCATTGCCGAGATGCGCACCTTCCGTGATGAAGCCGAAGCCTTTGCTTGGATTGAGCAAGCATTAGCAAAAGCCAACGCTTAACCAGCTATTATCAGGTGAGAGCTCGCACCCGCAAGGGGAACTGCCAGTGAAAAAGCCAGCAATAAGCTGGCTTTTTTAGTTATAGGCTATATAACTCGTAGGAATTCCCACCTGCGAGTGATACCAATCAATAGTGAGGCGGTGGCGTCTCGTCTTCGGCGCTCTTGATATTTGCCGGTGACATTTGCTCAAGTCGGCTGTTTAAGTGCTTAAGAGCACGCTCCATCAAGCTGATTTGAGCCTGCTGCTGTGTCACCACATCATTAAGCTCATCGAGGTTTTGTTCTAAGAATGCAATACGGATTTGCAGGTCTTCAATTTGATCTTGGTCGCTTTGAGTCATAAGTTCTATCGTGTTGATTTTTAATGCTAATTCATATTAGATACACAGGCTTGCCTGAATTGTACACCAAGCAAGTGCAACAACTGACAAATTACGTAAGAAAGAAGGTTTTAAGATGCAAAATACATTGTTTAAGAAAGCATTGGTCTGTGTGCTGCTGGCGTTTCCAACACCTGCATTAATGGCAGCACTCTTCTCCGTGGCTGGTGGCAGCGCGATCTTCACATTCGCTCAACCTGTTGCAGAACAAGGCGGTATTTCTCTATTTTTACAACAAGAAGGCGCGGTTTTAGCGTATTTAGCAGCGGTATTTGTTGCGTTTGTTGTGTTATTCATTGTAGCAAGTGCATTTAGCCAACCTCAATTCAAGCGTCGTGGCACTGGCACTTTGGTTGAATCTGATGTGGATGACGGCCGTGAGCGCGGTGTGGTTAAGTGGTTTAATGTTAAGAAAGGTTTCGGTTTTGTAACCCGTGACAATGGCGATGACGTATTCGTACACTTCCGCAGCATTCGCGGCAGTGGCCACCGTTCACTAAGCGAAGGCCAAGCGGTTAAGTTTAGTGTGGTAGATGGTCAAAAAGGGCTACAAGCAGAAGACGTATCGGTTGTTCGCTAATTAGAGCTGACCATACGATTGAAAAACCCGCTAAGTGCGGGTTTTTTTGTTTTATAGGCCGTATGAATATTTAAGATCAGGGTGCGGGATGAACAAGGCTCTTTATTCACAATATATGATCACTCCTGCTGTATAACTGGATTAAATATCCCTCTAATTAATCGAGCAAGCCATATTGTCTCTTGGGCCAGTGCCCCTGATATTCGACTCGACCCTACGAATGGTTTGTACCTTTCAGCTACTTATGACGCAGCGTTTGATAATCATTTAATCAGTCTGGATGAGGATTATCGAATGATCCTATCTAAGGAAATCAAGGAGCATTACACGTCTGATAGCGTAAATGCATATTTCAATAGCAAGGAGGGTGTAAAAATAAATTTCCCTAAACGTTATTTGCCCAATCAAAAATATTTAGCAAAACATAGAAGCTTGGGTGTGTTTTAAAGTTCAATGCTTTCAATACATAGTTTCCTTTAACTATATATAGTCTTCTTTAACTATATTGTCTTAACAGGCTGTTATAGCGGCCTCAAATACATATAACTCCGTCACTTAGTCCACTACCCACCAATCAAAGCCTAAGGCCTTGTAGAGCGCCCTATTTGCCCAGAAATGTGTGCAAAATCCACGATTAGGGCGTGTTATGTCTAGTTTCGGGCGTTATTCAATAAAAAGAGAATTGATCTACACTATTTAGAGGTGGTTAAACGTGTAGATCTACATGCCAGAACGCAATTACAAACGCTTTTTTGAACATTCTCAGGATTTGTTGTGCATCGTCGGTCTGGATGGGCGCTTTATCGAGGTGAATGATGCATTTACTGATGTGTTGGGGTATTCAAAAACTGAGCTAATAGGGGCGTTATTTGAAGCATTGGTTCATCCACATGATATTGAAAGTACCTTTAAGGAAATTCATAAAATCACGCGAGGTGGAGCAACGGTTGATTTTCAAAATCAATATCTAACAAAATCTGGCTCTTATGTGATGTTGTCATGGAGTGCTGGGTTCGATCCTGAAAGTGGCCATATTTTTGGTTCAGCCCGTGATGTTACTGAGCAATCCAACCAAGCTCGTAAGTTAAAGCAAATAGAAGAAGCGATTAATGAAAAGTTCATATTGGTGGAAACAGACAATGACGGTGTGATTATTCGGGCCAATCATAATTTTTGCGAAATCAGTGGATATTCTGAAGAAGAATTAATTGGTAACACTCATCGTTTAGTCAACTCTGGCGTGCATACTCCTGAGTTTTTTAAAGAGATGTGGCAGTCGATTAAAAATAATAAAATTTGGTCTGGCGATATTACTAATAAAAAGAAAAATGGTGACCTATATCATGTTAGAACCACCATTGCCCCCATCACCAATAGTGAGGGTAGTATAGAAGGCTATCTTGCTCTGCGACAAGATATTACGGATCAGGTCGAGCATCAGCAAAAATTGGCGAAAACCCTAGAATTTTTAAACGATACTAGCTCTAGCGCAAAAGTGGGTGGATGGGAGTTGAATGTTGATAGTGGTTTATTGACATGGACAGATGAAACCTTCCGAATTTTAGAAGTGGAAGAACAAGATAGTGGCACGCCGTTACTAGAAGAAGGGATTAACTTATTTATTCCTGAGCACGCAAAGCTTGTGGATCAAGCCGTAAAATTGTGTATAGAAGAAGGTAAGCCATATGAGCTGGAGCTGCTGACCAACACACCAAGAGGGAATAAGTTCTGGGTTTACACTAACGGCAAAGCAAATTATGAAAACGGAAGAATCAAAACCATATCCGGTACCATTCAAGATATTCGTGTCCGAAAAGAGACTGAGTACCAATACAATCTAGAGAAGCAGAAAAGCATACAAAGCGCCAAGTTAGCATCTCTCGGTGAATTAGCGGCCAGTATGGCCCATGAAATAAATAACCCCCTTGGAATTATTTCGGGCTACTCTGAGTTATTGCTGCGAAATAATGCTCAGCCATCGGATGTGCAAGCCAAAATCGAAGTCATACACAAGTCTTGCAAGCGCATTTCACATATCGTCAATAGCTTGAAGCGTTTCTCTCGAGAAGAAGGCGAGCGTAAACAAGAAAAAATCATATTAAACGATGTCATCAAGGATGCGAATTTACTGACACAGCCCAGATTGAAGCGATGCATGGTTGACCTGAGATACAAAAGTGATTCTGAAGTGGCCATATTAGGCAATGCCATTGAGATTGAACAGGTGTTCTTGAATCTTATTAATAACGCATTGGATGCCATCAAGGTTTTACCAGAAAGATGGCTGAGCATTGAGTTAGAAGAGAATGGCGAAGAAATTAAGGTTAGGGTGACAGATTCAGGTAAAGGGATCAAAAAAGAAGATTTGGATTATATTTTTTCTCCCTTTTATACCACCAAAAAAGTGGGTGAAGGCACGGGTTTGGGGTTATCTATCGTGGTGGGTATATTAAAAGATCATAATGCCAAAATTGAATATGACGGCAATTGTGCAAATACCTCGTTTGTTTTAACGTTTAAACGTTATCAGGGTGAATAATGAAGAAATTAGTCTATTACCTTGATGATGAAGCGGAGTTATGTAATGTCTTCAAAGATTTCATTGAAAATGATGATATTGAGGTTGTCACATTTGTAGATTGCTATGATGCCGTGCAGGCTTGTGCTGAGAATAAGCCAGATATAATTTTTATTGATTACAGATTGAAAGATCATACAGGCAATATGGTTGCCAAAGTTCTGGATAAAGATATTGATAAAATTTTGGTGACAGGGGAATTGAATTTACCAGAATATGACCTGTTTTCACTCGTAATTTCAAAACCGTTTAGTTTGAGTGAAGTAAGCCAGATCATTGAAGAGAGGCTGAAATGAATCAATATGCAAGTGATACCTGCTTATGACTATCCATAACCAAATTTTAGTAATTGATGACGATAGTGATTACTGTCAGTTAATTTCAGAAGTTTTGTCTCCGGACTTTGACTGTGTATTAACATATACCGGGAAAGAAGGTTTAGATCGCTTCGAAAGTGATTGTGATCCTATATTAGTGATCGTAGATTTGAACTTGCCAGACATGAGCGGCTTTGATGTATGCGCTAAATTACAAGCGCTTAAGGATGAGCGTGATTTTGCAATATTTATCATCTCTGGTGATGAGAATGTATCTAGCCGTTTGAAGTCGTTTGAATTAGGTGCGGATGATTTTATCGCCAAACCTTTTGAGTTGAGTGAGTTAAACTCTCGCATAGCCCGTACAATTGAGTATGTGGGTCAACAAAAGAACTTGAAAAAATTAAAAGAAGCGGATGTAGAGACCCGTAAGATGGCGAATATCGCCATGGCTCAGGCATCTCAATACAGTTATGTCATGAACTTTTTCAAATCACTTAACCATTGCCAAAGCCCAGAAAAAATAGCTTTATTGTTTTATGAAGCAATGAACTTTTTTCAATTAAGCGCCACCATTAAGTTAATGTTTAAAGATGTGCATTATTTTGATTCTAACTTGAGTGATATAAGCCCTATTGAAAAAAGCATTTATGATGTGCTTGAAAACCATGGACGGATTTATGAATTTGGTAAGCGCATCCTGATTAATGGCAGAAACGTATCCTTTTTAATCAAAAACTTTCCACAGGATGAACATGCCGCTGGCCAAGCTAGAGATTTTTTAGCTGCATTGGTAGAAGGTATAGAATCTAAAATTGATGAGTTAGAAGTAAAAAGCGCTATTCTAGATGCCACCATTGATTTAGGGGATGCCATCGCCACGATTAATGACAATCTAACCAAGCATAATATCACCGTGAACCAAGTTATGACGGGTATGATTGCGGATATCTCATCTAGTTATCATCAATTAGATCTAACCGATGACCAAGAGGTGTACTTTACAAATATGGTTGAAAAAGGCTCTAGGCAGATGCAGTCTGCTGAGGATTTATTAAAAGCCATTCAGTCAGAGCTTAAAAATATCCATTTAAAGATGGAAGCCATCAATGCTATGTCGGCATCACAATCGGATGACGGAGTTGACTCAACGGATACCATTGATTTGTTCTGATTGCATCATGACCTGTGATTTTAAAAAGGCCCTTAAGTGAAGACTTAAGGGTCTTTTTTGTGGAATGTGTATGTACTCTTAGTAGGCCAATAAGTGGGGGAATACCCTAAATTGCACTATATGTTTCCCCTTTTTGATCCCTTAGTATGCGTTGCTCATAAAACAAGCAAAAGCATGTAAAACTAAGGTGACATGATGTTGAAAAAAGCGTTATCAATAACCTCTCTAGCGGCTTTAGCTGCCTGTGGTAGTGGCTCATCAGGCCCAAGTACTGGCACGATTCAAGGCTTAGCTGGCTTAGACTATAAAACCGAGAGTCAATCTGGCGTATTAAGCGCCACAGGTGAATATAAGTATGAAAAGGGTGAAACCGTCACTCTTTCTCTTGGTGATATGGTCATTACTGAATTTGCAGCGGGCAATACCGATCTTGCGGCTGTTTTAAGTTTGAGTGATTTACCTGATACGCCTTTGGCGGTTCGTGCAGCATTACGTATGCCAGAATATACCCGTGAGCGTATTGAAACGGCTTTTCTTATTGAAAAAGGTACGGCTACCTATAACCAGCTACATCGCGTTTCTAACCTAATGCGATTATTGATCGCGCTAGATAACGATGGCGATGGTTCTAATGGCTATGATGTGACAGCACAGCGTGACAAACTTGCTGGATTGAATCTAAACCTAGAAACAAATTTGTATGAGTTTGCATTCAATGATGATGCGAAGGCGTTCCAGCATGAAACCGGTATTTCTTTAGGAATGGATGCCGCTCGTCCATTACGCGAAGCTTATGATCATGCGGGTATTTCACTGTCTGTCCCTGAGCGTGTTTCTAAGAATGGTGAAGTCAGCTATACCTATAATGCTCAAGGTAAGTTGTCAGGTACGTCAGAGCAGCAAACATCCGATTCCGTCACTGAATATTCTTATTCTTATTCGGATGTGAGCGGTGACGTTTCTTTAGAAGAACTGAATGTATCACCGTACGGCGAATCCAGCAGCTATAGCCCGTTTAAAAAAGCGATCACTACTACCTACACGGATTTTGGATTATTAGAATCCCAGCGTACCGATACCTATAAGCTTGGCTCTACCACCGAGATTCAAAGCTATGCGATCCAAACCAATGACTATGTAGACGATAAGGTGTATTTGACGTCAGAGGCTACTATTTCATTCTCAAATTTAATGTCAGGGCCTGTTATGACAGGATCATACTCTGATCGCAGAACATATAATGATGACTTTCAAATAACGTCGTTAGCTAGATACAGCGGCTCATCGCCATTAAATGAGGCCTTCGAATATGGTTCAGAGATCATTTATGATCCGTCTGGGAAATTGTATACGCGTAATTATGAAAATACGAACTCGAATACCCAATCAAGTTATGCATATTCTTATAGTCCAATGGCTGGTTTAGAAATCATTACTCGAACCTATACAAAGGATAACGGCTCAAAAGAAGAAATCATTGAAAGCCTACGTGATGGCGTTTTAGAGAAAAAAGTCGTTCGTCAATTAACGAGTGAAGATGTAGCCACCAATGTTGAGACACTAAATATCAGTTATGATACTGAAGGTCGTATATTGCAATGCCGCATTAATAAGGATACTGATGCAAACGATACAATCGACTCGAAAGTCACTTCTTTTTTCACATACTCAGATGCCGGTTTGGCCAAAATTGAAAATGCTTATGATACAAATGCAGATGGAACGCCAGAATCTGAATTAATGACTTCAGTCACTTATGGTGATAATGGTGAAGTATTAGAGGATTTAGATGGTAATATCTTTACTTATGGAAATGTGTCTCAAGATGGTATTGGATATTTAATTTTTGAATACTTGAACTCGACACTACCTTCGGATAGTGGTCTGTTCTTCAGCGACTCTGATGTGAAATGTGAAAGAGCCAGTCAATCTCCGGCCGCTTAATTAAGTTATGCCTAAAAAAATAAACCCGCCTAGAGCGGGTTTATTTTTGTCTGTTAGTTTAGATTTTTAAACGGTGCTTGGATATTTAAACCGCTTCTACCCAAAGCGCGCCCACATCGGCTTTCACCACTTTTACCAAGGTGCCTTTGGTCAAAGGCTGTTGGCTTTTTACTTTCCATTTAATACCGGAATATTGATGAAAGGTTAAGCCCTGTGCATCGGTATCGTCTTCGAGTACGAATTGATGCTCCAAAGTGTTAGTGGTGTCTTTGCTTTGTCCGGCACTTTGTTGGCTGCGCTTAAGAGGCTTCCATAGTAGTGCTGCCAAAATACCCGTGACAATGGCATTGCTCCAAAATGCAGTGAGGTAGGTGGCCTCGAGTACACCAAACTGCATGAGTAAGCCGGTTAGCACCATGGAGCAGCCCATGAAGAACAACACAAAGGTGGCAAAGCCCAATATGGCCACTTCAAGAATCAGTAAGGCGATACCGGCGACGATTAAGCTTTCTGATAGGTTTTGGGCAATGAAATCCATGGTTAGCCTTTTTGCTCGTTAATCTTGTTAATAATAGCCATAGATTGCGCCACAAGGGAGCTCGCTTGTGTTTCACCACTTGGTAACAAAACCACAGAGGATTCTTTAGCAATGGCTTTTTGTGCTTCGATGGCTTTGGTGGCCAGATCCAACTGCACCGCTTTTTGACCTTCTTCGGTTTTGGCTGCATCACCTACGGTTTTCAATGCACGAGCTTGGGCTTCGGCTACGGCGAGAATGGCTTGGGCTTCACCTTCGGCTTTTAGAATTTGTTCGGCTTTTTCCGCTTCGGCGGCTAAAACTTGCGCCGCTTTTTGACCTTCGGCCACGTTGATGGCGGATTGCTTGTCACCTTCGGATTCTAGAATTTGCGCACGCTTCACACGTTCTGCCTTCATTTGCGCTTCCATGGATTCCAAGATGGATTGTGGTGGCACAATGTCTTTAATTTCGTAACGCAGTAATTGAATGCCCCAAGGCTCAGCGGCTTCGTTAATGGAAGAAACGATGTCGGCGTTTAAGGCTTCACGTTCTTCAAAGGTGCGGTCTAAATCTAATTTACCAATGGCGCTACGCATGGTGGTTTGCGCTAATTGAGTCACGGCAAAGGCGTAGTCGTCCACACCGTAAGTGGCGTCATAAGGGTTGAGCACACGGAAATACAATACGCCGTCTACGACTAGGGATATATTGTCTTTGGTGATTACGGTTTGGCTAGGCACGTCTTGGGCTTGTTCTTTTAAGCTGCGATCGGCGGCAATTTGATCGATAAACGGCACCATAAAGTTAAGGCCCGCTTCTTTGGTGGAATGATACTTACCAAAACGCTCAATTAACCAGGCGCGGTTTTGCGGTACAAAGATGATGCTTTTTTTCAGTACAACCAGTACGAATAAAAACGCAATGCCTGCAACAATAGTACTCATAGAGATGGGCATGAAATTTCCTTTTCTTTTTTTGTTGATAAGAGAGGGGAATTGTAAAGGGTTTGGGGAAGAGCGGACAGTATTTGAGTCTGGAATTTTCTATTTTTTAGTAAGTGATCGGGCGCTAGAGCGCCCTAGTACAGAGTGTGCGCTAGCTTTCAGGCCATTCAATTAACATGTCGTCCTCGCCATCTACCACACGCCACCATTGGCTTTCTGGGCCTTGGCCTTCTTCCCAGCCGCTGTTGGAACAACGAATTTGGGTGTTCAATTCTTTGCAGGCCACACGGGCGCAATCGAGATCCGTATCCCATGGGCTGTTGTTGTGTTTAAACCAAATGCTGGAATATTTACCAATGGCATTGCCAAAGGTAATCACTTCGCTGCCGTCCACTAACCAGTGGCTACGGGCTTCGCTTTTTTTGGTTTCGGTATGTTTACGTTCTACATTTTCAAAGTGGGTTTTTAGCCAGTCTTCCACTTGTTTAAAGGTTACGTCTTTGGCGTAAATTTCAATATCTGGATAGCGCATGTTTAACCTATAGGACAACCGGTTTACGACTGATTGTCGTCACCCTGGGTGGTGTTACGTTTTTTAAAAAAGTGGTACCAGCGATAATAGGTCAAACTCAGGTAACCTATCATGGCGGTCACGATGCCAATGACAAACAGCAGCAAAGACACCAGTGTTAGTAATTCAGCTAATAATGGTTGAGCATCATAGTGTTTGGCGCTGAGATAAAACAGCGCCACACCAACCATGAAGATGATTAAGCCGGTGGCAAAAATTAAAAAACATCGTTGATAATTTTGCGCTAAATTGCCAAGCCATCTCACTATAAACATGCTCATTCCCTTATTGGCGTTACCCTTGAGTGTGATCCTCTTGGGGATTCTCGAGGATGGGTTTAAAGCTATCTAAATTGATTTGTACCCGTAAGTCCAGAGGTGCTTGGGACAATAGCCCTTGTTGCGTTTCTGGGCTGGAACGCCACACATGGGGCGTCATGGCTAACAAGTGTGCCGTGGTGTCTGGGTTCAAACTCATGGTGAAGTCTAAAACATGGCGCTGTTCGTGCTCAAAGTGTTCGCCCATGGCCGCAATGGCATCGTATTCCACAAATTTGGGTGTGGCATAGATGGCTTCTTTTAGCTGTTGTAAATGATAGGCACCGGCACTGGCAATCAACACTCGGCCATTTGGCGCACACAGTTTGGCTAATGCTTTTGGCATGATGCGATTAAACACGTTAATGATCAGCTGCATGCTGTGTTCTGCAAACGGCGCATGATTGGCATTGGCCACCAGCCAGTGCATGTCTTTGCTGCGCTTGCAGGTGGCTTTTGCGGCATCTTTGGAAATATCCAAACCATAAAATGTATGGGGAATTTGATGATCGCTTAATGCTTGGTGCAAGCGTTCACTGTAATAACCTTCACCACAGCCTAAATCCAAAATATGTTGCTCGCTATCGGCACCCTGTAACAAATGGTCAATGGCCAACTGGTTTATGGTATCGGAAATACTTTGATAGTGGCCGGCGTTCAAAAACGCAGAACGCGCCTGCACCATGGCGGCATTGTCGCCTGGTTGTTTCGAGTTCTTGGCGGTGTTGAGCAATAAATTAAAATACCCTTGCTTGGCGCGGTCAAAGCTGTGGTTATTTTCACAGCGTAATTGACGGTCATGCAAAACAAGGGACTGCTGACAAACTGGGCACGTTAACATAAGGCTTAATTGTTAATCCAAAAGCAGTTTTTCAAGGATACGCTCATAAATGGCGCTTAAGGTATCTAAGTCGGCCACAGAGATGTGTTCGTTCACTTGGTGAATGGTGGCGTTAATCGGGCCAAGTTCCACCACTTGCGCGCCAGTAGGGGCAATGAAGCGACCATCACTGGTGCCACCTGAGGTAGATAATTCGGTGTCGATGTCAGCCACTTCTTTAATGGCGGCAACGGCGGCATCAACCAAAGAGCCGCGATCGGTTAAGAATGGGTGGCCGCTCAGCTTCCATTTGATTTCATAATCAAAGCCGTATTTGTCCATGATGGCGTGGGTGCGGCGTTTTAATTCGTCTTCGGTTAATTCGGTCGAGAAACGGAAGTTAAATACGATTTCCACTTCACCAGGAATCACGTTGGTGGCACCGGTGCCGCCATTGATGTTACTGATTTGAAAACTGGTGGCTGGGAAAAATTCGTTGCCTTCGTCCCATTGCTCCGCTGCCATTTCAGCAAGGGCAGGGGCCACAAGGTGAATAGGGTTCTTGGCTAGATGCGGATACGCCACATGGCCTTGAATGCCTTTTACCGTCATAACCGCACCTAATGAGCCGCGACGGCCATTTTTAATCACGTCGCCACATTCTTTGGTGCTCGATGGTTCACCCACGATACACATGTCGATTTTTTCGTTACGCGCTTCAAGGGTTTCGATGACTTTTACCGTACCGTTATCTGCAGGGCCTTCTTCATCAGCGGTAATCAAATACGCGATGGAGCCTTTGTGGTCAGGGTGTTTGGCGATGAAGCTTTCAGTGGCCGCCAAAAACGCAGCAATGGAGCCTTTCATATCCGCTGCGCCACGGCCGTACAGCATGCCGTCCACTATGGTGGCGTCGAAAGGCGGATAGGTCCAATTACCATGTGGGCCGGTTGGCACCACATCGGTGTGGCCAGCAAAGCAAACCAAGGGTTTTTCTGTGCCTTTGCGTGCCCATAGGTTTTTTACTTCTTCGAACTGCATGGTTTCGCAGGTGAAGCCTAATGGTGACAGTATGTCTGCCATCATTTGTTGGCATTCAGCGTCTTCTGGGGTCACAGAAGGCTGTTCGATCAGGGCTTTGCTTAGGGCCAGTGTGCGCGTATCGCTCATGCTTGGTCTCTTATTTTGAATCAATTTTGGCAATCAGTTTGTCTACGCTGCTCAAGATGCCGCGTAGCATGTTCAGTTCGATTTTTTCAGGTCGGGCGCGATTAAATAGACGCTTCAAGCGCAACATGGCTTGCCCTTTGTGGGCTTGGTTTAAGAAGCCTGCGTCATCCAGAGTGGACTCTAGGTGGGTATAAAACCCGTTCAGTTCATTAACCTGAGGATACTCTCTATCGTGTTGAGTATAGCGTTGACGGGCGCTCATGAAACATTCATAGCACACCACTTGTACGGCGGCGGACACATTCAATACTGGGTATTCTGGGTTGCCCGGGATATCCATGTGAAAGTGCGCTTGGCGTAGGTGCTCGTTGTGCAAGCCCATGCGTTCAGGGCCAAAGAGAATGGCCACTTTGCCTTGTTGGGCTTCTTCTACAATTTGCGGGGCCATTTCACGGGATTCTTTAATGGGCCAAGGGTGGCTGCGGGAGCGGGCACTGGTGGCAATCACTAATTGGCAGTCGTGAATGGCGTCTTCTAAGGTCTCGACGATGGTGGCGTTTTCTAGCACGTCCGTTGCCCCAGCGGCCATAGAGGTAGCATGGTCATTGGGGTAATCCACAGGGGAAACCAGTACTAAATCGTGGATGCCCATGGTTTTCATGGCCCGTGCTGCGGCACCGATATTCCCTGGATGAAAAGTGTTCACCATAACAATGCGAATATTAGACAGGGATAAAGACATGAATTTGGGCCGCCAAAGAAAGGGCGCATCTTAACATAGGGCAGGGATGGGCTCTAGAGACAAGCTTTTGCGCTTTATGTCGATCTGGTTACAATAGCTTGATTCAGACAAGGCTAAGCCCATGAGCACCCGCGCAGAACAAAAATTACGAACCCGCCAGTCCATCATTGACGCCGCACTCGATCTTAGTAAAGACAAGGGGTTTCCCGCCTTAAGCTTGCGCGAAGTCACCCGTGCAGCGGGCATTGCCCCTGCTACCTTCTATCGACACTTTGTGGACATGGAAGATTTAGGTCTGGCCTTGGTGGATCAAGTGAGTTTGATTTTGCGCCAATTGATGCGACAAGCCCGTCATCGGGTGAAGGTGAAAGGCTCTGTGGTGAGCACCTCTGTGGACACCTTCATGGAGTTTGTTGAGAACTATCCCAACCTCATTCGTCTAATTAATAGTGATGTGGCCTCTGGCCCCAAACCGTTTCGTGAATCCATCGCCCGCGAAACCCGCCGCTTTGCTGAAGAACTCACCGATGATTTAAGCTCGCCGGAGCAAATGGAGCGCCAGCCGTTAGCGAATATCCCTGAAGTAGCGGAAATGATGGTGATGCTGGTGTTTAGCCAAGGGGTGATGGCGTTAGGCATGAATGAAGATGAGCGTAAAAATCTGGTGCGTAAACTGAATATTGAATTGCGCATGGTACTGGCGGGTAGTCATGCTATGTATTTAAAGAAGCAAAATAAAAAGTAAACAATATAAAGTTAAGATAAAAATTTGAAGTATAAAAAAGGGCCGTAAGGCCCTTTTTTATTGATTCAAGTTTTTATGTTTTCTATTGAGCTTATAGCGCTAACGATTGCTCGCGCTCAAGGTCATTAATCATGCGCCATTTGCCACCGCTTTGTTCAATGCGTTGCTGCCAATCTTTAAGGCGTTGCATGTATTGGGCTGGGTCTTGGTTATCACTGCGCAACTTGGTGACGTTGAGGGCGATCACTTCATAGTCTGGCAAACTTAATTCAAAATCACGCTTGAAACCTTTTGGCAGCTCTTCTTGCATGTCGGAGAACACCATTATGTATTTTTTATCCGCGCCGGTTTCGTTCAGATATTCCTTCGCTAACAATAAACCGCCGCTAATATCTGTGTAGGCACTGCTTTGCACGGTTTCAATGAACTTAGAGATAGTGGCGCTGAATACGCGCTTTTGTTCATTGGCGCGACTAGGGCGGTGATCAAAGGTGACTTTGGCGATGATGTCGGTTTCTGAAAAGCTGCCGCTATCAATGCGAGCCACCGCGAAGCTATCGCCAGGTTCTAATTGCGCTAAATAGTAATGAATAATTTGTTGGGCTTTTTTTAGCTCTTTTGTGTAAGTGCCAGATGTATCCAACAATAGGTACAGCCCAGTGGTGGGCTTTTGTTCGGTACACGCGCTGAGTGCAAACACAATGCTTAGGGTGATCAGTAACTGTTTCATTGTTATCACTTCACTTCTTGATTTAAAGGAATAGCCGCGTCTTTCTTTTTACCTTTGGCGCTTTCACTTTCATCGCTTTCAATGGCTAATTGGCCTTGATCGCTTTTGTCTTTTGGCGTCTTTAGGGATTTGGGTTTGTTCTCAATCAGGTTGACGACCCAAAGCGGCGCAAAGCATAAAATGTCGTATACGTGTTTAAGGCTGTGGTTAAACTGCTTCATGAATACCGCGAGGCTTCTTAGGGCGGTGCTAACAAAAATCAACACGTTCACAACCACACCGCCAACCACGTGACGACCAGAATGAATGAAGGATTCAAACGGTATCGCCACAAACATGAGTATTAAAGGCAATACAAAGCCCAGAGTCATTTGCCCAATCATAGGAATATTGCTGTGCTCGGCCGCCGCAGCTGTACTCGCCGCTTGTTCTCCGCCTACCAAGAAACTGGTGAGCATGGCTTTATCCGCCACCATGGTTTCGCGCATGTAAGCAAGACCGGCTTCCACACCACATAGTGCTAATAAAAAGGTAATACACACCCAAGCCCAGATCATGCGTTTTTTATCTTCCATGAAATGAATCACAGGAAAAAGGCGTGTGATGCCAATGGCTTCCATAAAAAATAAGCCCACGGTGATTTCTAACATGATGATCACCGCCGCACCTATATCGGCTACGTTATAACCGGCCACTTGCGAAGTGGCTGGCATCAGCTCGGACATGGGCAGGGCAATGAGGTTGTAGTTTACAAACGCACCAAATCCGGCAATGACCATAACCACTAACGAAATAACAAATTGTGTGGTGTTGCTGGCCTTGAGTAAGCGCTCGGCTTTGTCTGTGCCTTGCACCATGTTTTCAAAGCGTTCTACTTGTAAATCAATTTTTTGCGCTTGATCGTTTAGGTGTTGCCACTGTTTATGCAAGTGACTGATTTTATGAATCAGGTGGCGCCAATGTCCCATGGCACCTTTTAATAAGTTATGACGCTTGGCAATGTCTTGACGATACGTGCCTAATACTTCCCCTTGTTGTTTATGGAAGGCTTCATATATAGCTTGTAGCAGTTTGCCCACTACGGCATCGTTTTTCGTGGTGTCTTTTAAGCGGGTGATGGATTCAACGGCTTCGGTCCATTCGGGTAATGGGGCGGGCACTTCTGAGGTTTGCGAGAGCTTGTCTTCCATGTGTGAAATATTTTGCTCAATGTTGCGCTGGATCGTGGGGTAGCGAGCAAGGTCTTTTTCAACCAGGTTTCCAAGGCGAATGAACTGGCGCTCTAATTCCCGTTCCGCCTGTTGCTTGCCGTGTTCCAGTAATACTTCACGATTACGGCGATTCATATGCTTGGCGGTTTTCACCAAGGCATGGCTGAGCAACTTTAGATTTTGGATAATCATCTGCGTGAGATTATCCAATAACTCATGGGCGCTTTGACGAATAAAATACAAAATGAGGTTGGCGGCAATGATCACCAGTAACCAGCTTAAGACTGGTTCGCCGGGAATGAGGTTTGAAATGAACATGGACAATTCCTTTCGCTAATAGATGGCTAACGACCAAGCTGAGCACTTACTATGCCTTATTTTAGTCGAGGAAAATGTGATGGGTTCCGCTGGCTGATGTATTCTTTCGAGATGAAGCAGAAGTGAAACTTTAAAAATAAAATAAGTGCTTGAATTGTATGGGTTTTATTTTTTTATAAAAAATTATGAGGGATGTGAATTGAGTCAATTAACGTCAATATGTCTGATCTTGAAGAGAGCTAGATTCAGGTGTTGCTGCCTGAGAGGCCACTAATGCGTTTTCGATGCACCAGATTCGGTCTTGTCCCCATACTTGCGTGCCTTGATAGTGAATACTTGGTACGCCCCATAATCCGTATTCGTAGAGCTGATTAAGATTACGTTGCACCTCATCTCGCCAAGCGCTGCGGGATAATGCCTGTTTTGCCTCACTCCATGACAAACCGATCTGTTGGCACGCTTGCTTCAGGCCGTTGTGAAAATTGGCGCTGACCCCTTGGGCGTTCACGAGATGGGATATGGCTAATAAAAAGGCATTGCCTTTGCCTTGCTGGTTGGCAAAGTGCCAAATGGCGTAGGTGTTTTCTACTCCTTTACCTAAAGGATCGGCCACCTTGCCGTAGGGAATATTGAGTTTTTTGCTTTCTCTTACCGCATCAAAAAAGATATAGCGGGTTTTATTTTTGGGTACGGCCATTTGACGCATGAGCATGGGCATTACCGGTTTGATCTTAAGGGGGATGCCATAGTGCTCGGCTAATTTATGGCAGCGCTTTAATGCAATGTGGCTATAAGGGCTGCGCATGGAGAAAAATAGTTCAATGGGGAGGTGTTTTTCACGCACCACATTAGCGGGTTTGTGACAAAAATTCTCCCAAGTGCGTTGATACTGGCCGCCTTGATAATCTGGAGTGTGTAGTCCTAACGACATTAGACGGGACTCTAAATGCTCTAAACGGTCCAGCCCCCAGTACCATTGCTCGCCATAATAAATGGAAGCCAGTAAGTAGTGCCCAAGGTTTTTAAGGCGTTGCTCATTGGCTCGCAGCATGGGTTGCGCTGACGCGTTGCAAGCGGGAATGCCTTGGTCTAACCACAGTTGGTCAAAGTGCTGTAGGGCTTGTCTGGGAGTTTGTGGAATGTTTTGCGCCCAATAGGACTGAGCTAAACGAATTTGGCTGTGCTGTGGGTAATTAGGCGGTAAATACAATTGATACAAGTGGGCTAAATCAGTGGCATCTTGCATCGCCCATTTTGACCACATTACCTCTTCGGGGAACATGTCTGCTTGGCGATGATGAACCAAATGGATATGGGCTTTGAGCTCAAAATCCTGGCAAAACTTGGGGAGTACTTTTAGCAACACATAACTGTGAGGGTCATCTAACGCCACAAACACATCAATGTGGCGTAAGCGATTTTGCTTGTTCAGCTTGGCTTCGGCTCGTTTTTGCTGATAGGCAATATACCCATCGTGAGACCAAAGCCCGCTGATCAGCGGTGTGACCAAGCTGCGCATGCTATATGGCAGCCGCTTGCTGCATTTTATCGCGAATTGTGAAGTCTTCTCGGCGTTCTAGCTGACGTTCCACTTGTTCGCTGGATGCAAAGGTGATTCTAAAGCGCGCTCCTTCTTGAGACGCCACATAATCTAAGCGAGCCATATTCATCTCACAGAATTGCTTAGCCAGATATAAGCCTAATCCAGATTTACTGTTTTCTGAAGTATAAAATGGCTCAAAAATATGGTCTAAATCATCCAGTGCTACGCCATATCCATTATCTTGAATTTCAATGATGGCTTGTTTGCTGACTTTATTGTGGCCCACTAAAATCGCCACCCGTGCAAAGTCGGCGCTTTTTTGTTTGGCGAAAAACGCGGCGTTTTCTAGCAGGTTAGTAATGGCTTGCTGAATTTGTGAGTTATCAAAATACACATCCATGCTGGTGCGGCTCACCTTCATTTGAATGTTTATATTCTTTAATGTGTTGTGTTCGAGTTTGCGCACAAGGTTAATCAACCAAGGCCCAAGAGCCACTTTTTCAAACTCAGTGGCTTTGCTATTGCTGAGGTTTTGCACGTTATTAATGATGCGTTCAATGTGCATAGAGTGTTCTTTTAGTTGCACATGACGTTGCTTATCCCCTGAGGCAATGGTGGTTTTAGAGACGTCTTTGGCAATTTGATAAATGCCTTTCATGGGCTCTTTGATTTCACGCACAATGCCTGCGGCCAATTTGCCCAGTGACACCTGTTTGAGGCGCTGCGCTTGTTGATACACCACATTGGTATCTTCAATAAAAATCACGGTGCCACGATCCGTGCCTGGCATAAGTGGCGAGAACATAGGCTGCACTTTGGCGGTGGTGGGGCCTGCTTTAAATGTACCGGGTTTGTACTTAGGGAATTTACGGTATTCAACCAAGCTCGCTTGCAGTTTGTCCGGCAGTGCACGTATCGGCCCGGGATAGCCCAATAAACGCTGGGCGGCGGTATTTTGAAAAATAATATTGTTGTCAGCATCGATAACCACCACACCGGTATCTAAACGCTTGAGTACCAGTTTGGTGAGTTGCTCCATACTTAATAAGCTGTCCGCTTGCTGACGGTTAATATCCACAGACAGGTGCAAGCGTTTCACCAAGGCTTGAATAATCAGCGCACTGATGAAAAAGATAACCCCTAATGTGCCTGCGTTTACAAAGTTGAAATCATGGCCGTCTTGTTGGAACTGGTATTCGATGAGAACTAAACAAATAGCCGCCCATGCACTGAGCAAGAAGCCTTTTTGCCCGCTTACCAGAGCGTTGCCTACCGCAATGTTGATGACCATTAAATAGCTTAAGCTGGTACCGGTGCCACTGGAGTAAATCAAACCCGCCACCAAGGTGATATCGATAAGAAAGAACGCAATCAAATGGTCGTAATGGGCTTGGCCCACACTGAAAGCCAGTACCATGAAAACAATGGTCATGACCGCATGGAAAGACAGCACCATAGGGTAAATCTTAGGATTAAGTACCCCGAGGAAATCCAAATCAATGTCCGCGAAAAACAGGCTCATTAGAATGCCTGTGATCAGGGCACTGTAGAGGCTGAAATATTTAAGAATGCGTAAGCGGTCAAGGGGGAGAAATGGCTTATCTAGGATATCCTGTTCCATTTAAGAGTCCTTTATTGTTATTAGTGAGTATTGGCTGGCATTGTATTATCAGTCAAAGTGATTAGGAATAAGGTACTAGAATTGATGATAGGATCTCCAACCTTAACTCGAAGAATGCTTCGTAATTTGGATAGTTTTTGGTGCACGGGAGGGATGTAATCTGGAAATTCTCCGTCAGATTTTGCAACGAAAAAGTGCCAATTGCATCACGTTTTTGATTTTAGTAACTACGAGTTATAAGTAGCTGTCAGGTTAGATTTTTTTGTCTTTTGAATAAAAAAGGGGATTTTGTCCGGTATTCACACCACTTGAATACAAAAAAGGCCATGAAATTCATGGCCTTTTTTGTATGGCGCAACAGGATTAGTTGTTGGCGTGTAGCTCGTGGTTTAGCTCAATGGCGGTTTTGTTTGTCACACATTGCACTGCACCAGAGATAGAGTCACGACGGAACAGTAGATCCGGCTTGCCAGCAAGGTCGCGTGCTTTCACTACTTCAACCACTTGTTTTTGGTCATCCAATACTTGCACCTTGGTGCCGGCAGTGATGTATAGACCGGATTCCACAGTACAGCGATCACCCAGTGGGATGCCGATACCAGCGTTGGCACCGATCAGTGAGTTTTCACCCACAGAGATCACGATGTTGCCGCCGCCAGACAGGGTGCCCATAGTAGAACAACCACCACCCAGGTCAGAACCTTCACCTACGAATACACCCGCAGAAATACGACCTTCAACCATAGAAGTACCCGCCGTACCTGCATTAAAGTTGATGAAGCCTTCGTGCATGATGGTGGTGCCTTCACCCACATACGCACCTAGACGTACGCGCGAGGTGTCGGCGATACGTACACCGCTTGGTACCACGTAGTCGGTCATTTTCGGGAACTTGTCCACGCTGATGACTTCAAGTAATTCGCCATTTAAGCGAGCTTCTAATTGGGCGTCGGCTAATTCAGCAAGATCAATAGCACCCTTGTTGGTCCACGCCACGTTTGGCAGTAGGCCGAAGATGCCCGCTAGGTTGATGCCGTGTGGCTTCACTAGACGGTGGGAAATCAGTTGCAGCTTTAAATACACTTCTGGAGTGCTGGTGGCTTGCTCGTCCGACTCTAATACCACAAGTACGGTTGGGCGCTTGCTGCTGCTTAGGGTTTTCGCCAAAGACGCTTGTTCTGCTGGTAGGCTTTCTGCCAAGGCTGCCAGCTTCGCGCTGTCCAATTCAATGGCTTGGTTGCCAGCTGTGTAGCCAGCGGTTTTGGCTGCTTCGATTAAATCGGCCGCTGGTTGAAATACTGGCTTTTGATAGAACACTTCTAGCCATTCATTTTTTGAGTTTTGAGTACCTACACCTAATGCAAATGCTAATGCCATCTTATGTTTCCTATGGTCTGTCTTAATAATTGGGGTTAAATAAATTCTTGGTATTGTTCGGCTTTAAAACCGATTAAATATTGGCCTGCTTTTTCAAGCACTGGACGCTTAACAATGGATGGATTATCCAGCATCACTTGCTTGGCGGTGGCTAGGTCTTGTTCAGTAAGCTTTGCCTTTGTTGCATCGTCTAATTGGCGATAGGTGGTACCGCGCTTATTGATCAAGGTGTCCATGTCCACGTGTTTAAGGAAGGTATCTGCCAAACCTGGGCTGAGGCCGTCCTTTTTGTAGTCGTGGAATGTATAAGCAACACCTTGTGCATCCAGCCATTTCAGGGCTTTTTTCATGGTGTCACAGTTTTTGATGCCGTAAATCTTCATGATCTGTGTCGTGTCAAAATAAAAGGCGGCATTAAAGCATAATTAGCCAGGAGATTCAGCCCTATCTAGGGTAGGGCTACTCAGCCAGCACCCAAGCAGGGCCAAGTGTTGGCAGCTAAGGTTGGCAGATAGGGCTACACTGTTCAGATAGGGTATAAATAGTAGGCAGATCTACATGAGTAATACGTGGCTTGAGCGCGCTTTGGGGCGTGTGATACCAGAGAAATTCATGAATGGGGAGGATGCCTTTCGCGCCAAGCTACTTTGGATCTATTCTGTTTCTTTAGGTGTGTTAGCACTTGTTATTCTGATTGCGCTGTCTTTTGCGGAAGGTGACATGCCAATGCGGCGATTGGGTACAGTCGCCTTGTCATCGTGTTTGCTGTTCGCGCCCATCTTAATGCGATTTATGAGTGACCTTACCTGGGTGTCTGTGGTGGTGGAAAGCATCACCATTGCCACGGTGTTTTATGTGGATTTCAATAATTTATCCATAGCGGGCCCTTCGACCGTTTTATGGGGATTGCCAATTGCCTTATCTGCCACATTATTTTCTGGAAGATGGCTTGTGTTCTTTTTTGTGGCTGCCCTTGGGTTATTTACCATTAATATTTATGGGTTATTTGCTGGGTGGTTACCCGAACCGATTGTACAAGCGGAAAGTTGGCCTTATGCATTAGTGGCTTATGCTGTGTTTGTGGCCATTATTGTGTTGGTATGTACTCGTGGTATGTCTAGTGTGGCAGAGACGCATTTACAAAGGTTAAGTGATGAATTACAACAAAAACAACAGCACATTCAGCAGATCAGTCGGCTGCAAGTAGAGGCCGAGTCGGCCACACGCAGTAAGTCCATGTTTTTAGCTACAATGAGTCATGAATTGCGCACCCCTTTAAATAGCGTGATTGGAAATGCGCAGCTGCTAGCTCGATCGGATATTCCCAAAGAAAATCAAACTAAAGTGAATGATATTGTTATCGCCAGTAATTTACTTTTGATGTTGATTAATGACATTTTGGATTTTAGTAAGTTAGAACAAAATGAGCTGACCTTAATAGAGGAGCCTTACGATCTTACGCAACAAATCTCCGAGCTGGCCAGAATGATGAGTTCGAAACTAAAAGAGGCTGTTCAGCTGCATTTGGATTTGCCTGAAGAGCGTATTTATATCCACGCAGATCAAAATCGCATCTCTCAGGTACTGATGAATTTGCTATCCAATGCCATGAAGTTTACCGATAGCGGCAGTATTCGCATTGCTGTAAGTGAGTTTGAACCTAGCGGCATTCGTATTGCCATTACCGATACGGGTATTGGTATTAGCCAATCAAATATTGAGCATTTATTTACTGAGTTTTCTCAACTTACTAATGATTCCGCGCGCAACATGGAAGGCACAGGCCTAGGTTTGGCTATTTCTATGGGCATTATGAAACGCATGGGTGGCGATATAACCGTCAGCAGTGAATTAGAAAAAGGCAGTTGCTTTACCGTTGAATTGCCTAATAAGCGAATCTCAGGTTTGCATGTGGCAACCGAGCAATCAAACATAGGTTCAACCAAACAGGGGGTTTTAAGCGGTTTATCGGTTTTGGTGGTGGATGACATTGCCATGAACTGCACGGTTATGGAGTCCATGTTATTGGATTTTAATGCGCAACATGTGGTGTCAGTGAATAGTGGCAGTCAAGCGTTAGAATACATAGCCAGACAACCTGATACGCACCTTGTTTTTATGGATATGCGTATGCCCGAGATGGATGGTACGCAAGCCACGCGTCGTTTAAGACAACAAGGTTATACGGGCAAAATTGTAGCGGTTACCGCTAATGCCAGCGAAAAAGATCGCCAGGCGTGTTTAGACGCGGGTATGGATGGGTTTATTTCTAAACCCATCGTCATGGAGGGTTTAGAAATCACCATCAAAAACGTATTAGCAAATGACTAAAGCTTAAAGGTTAGAGACTTTCAACTAAAGCGCGAATGCGCTTCGCCGCTTCAATGCATTCTTCCACTTCAGCCACTAGCGCCATGCGCACCCGATTAGCACCTGGGTTAATGCCATCAATGGTGCGTGATAGATAACTGCCCGGTAAGACAGTCACTTGTTGTTCAGCAAATAAGCGTTGTGCAAATTCTTCTTCATTGATTGGGGTTTTGGCCCAAAGATAAAAACTGGCATCGCTTTGTTGTACGTCCATCACGGGTGACAAAATTCCAAGAACCGCTTGGAATTTCTGTGTGTACAAACGACGATTTTCTTCCACATGAGCTTCATCATTCCACGCGGCGATGCTCGCTAGTTGATTAGGGATACTCATGGCACAGCCGTGATAGGTGCGGTATTGGAAGAAAGGCCCCAACACGTTGGCATCACCGGCCACAAAACCACTGCGTAAACCTGGCAAGTTAGAACGCTTACTTAAGCTATGGAACACCACACAGTTTTTGTAGTCATCTCGACCCAGCTCAGCACAGGCTTGTAATAAACCCACAGGTGCGTCTACACCATCAATATAGATTTCGCTGTAGCACTCATCACTGGCAATGATGAAGTCATATTTGTCGGATAGGGCGATGAGCTTTTTCAGTTCATCTAACTGAATCACTGCGCCGGTTGGGTTGCCCGGGCTGCAGATGAATAACACCTGGGTTTGTTGCCAGATGCTTTCAGGTACCGCATCAAAATCCGGGTTAAAGCCGTTTTCTTCTAGGCAAGGTAAATAATGTGGCTTAGCGCCAGCGAGATACGCTGCCCCTTCATAGATTTGATAAAACGGGTTAGGGCTGACCACTAGGGCATCCGGCTTGGCTTCAACTACGGCCTGAGTAAATGCGAAAATGGCTTCACGGGTGCCGTTCACTGGCAGAATCTGTGTTTCTGCATCTAGGCTATTGAGCTTGAAACGAGTGCAGGTCCACTGGCTGATTGCTTCACGAAGCTCAGGTAAGCCTTTGGTACTGGGGTAATTGGCCAATTTATCTAGGTTATTGGCCATGGCTTTTAACACGAAAGCTGGGCTTTCATGCTTGGGCTCGCCGATGGATAAGGCGATATGTGGAAGATCCGTCGTAATACTGGCCTCGGCTTTAAGCTTATTCAGTTTTTCAAAGGGATAAGGCTGCAGTAAGGCTAGATTCGGATTCATGCTCAGGTCTCGATTTCAATAAGGGGCGGATTATAGAGGAGGGGCTAGGGAATTTGTACTCCTGAAACGCCCAATACCACCCCTAAACTTGGGCTTAACTCGCTTATTTGATGTCTAGTGTCTTGAATTCTCCCGCAGCGCTTTTGCACCTATTTGGTTACGTAGGTGTCTGGGGCGTGTATCGACTTGGTTCAATTTCTCATATATCTGATCGACTGGTCAAAAATAGAGCTATTGGTCCAATCTTGAAAGTGGCTGATTTTGGTGCAAATTTCGCCGTTTTTAAAATTACTGTAAATCCAAAATGGTGCGCCGATTGCACCGAATGAAATATCCAAGTTTTTGTCTGGTGCCATAAAGCGAATTGTTCGCACCAAAATAATGAAAATTACCCTTTCGAAAAAGAAAATCATCAATCCCAATTTTTTTTAAAAAAACTGGCACAGAGTTTGAGATACATAAATTGAAATTTAAATAAACGTGCGCCCGTTTGAATTCAAAAATCTTAAACTGAAAGGATTGAAATATGATTTTATCCCAAGCAATAAAACGAACCGTAAAAGGCATGGCCATAGGCGCAGGTTTAGCGGCCAGTGTGCTTAGTGCATCTGTGTATGCGGCAGAGCCAGAAAAAGAAGACTTAAAATTTGGCTTCATAAAATTAACGGACATGGCGCCACTGGCCATCGCAGCCGAAAAGGGATTTTTTGAAGATGAAGGTTTGTTTGTTGAATTAGAAGCACAAGCAAACTGGAAAGTATTATTAGACCGCGTGATTACCGGTGAATTAGACGGCGCTCACATGCTAGCGGGTCAGCCTTTAGGTGCCACCATAGGTTTTGGTACGCAAGCCCACATCATCACTGCGTTCTCTATGGATTTAAACGGTAATGGTATTACGGTTTCCAATAACGTATGGGATGAAATGAAAAAACACATTCCACAAAAAGATGGCAAGCCGGTTCATCCGATTAAAGCCGATTACTTAAAGCCGGTTATTGAAAAATACAAAGACGAAGGCAAGCCATTCAAAATGGGCATGGTATTTCCAGTATCCACCCATAACTATGAATTACGCTATTGGTTAGCCGCTGGTGGTATTAACCCAGGTTACTATGCACCAGAAAAAGGGGACACCTCTGGTACGTTAAAAGCCGATGCGCTGTTATCGGTTACACCGCCACCGCAAATGCCATCTACTATGGAAGCGGGCACCATCGACGGTTACTGCGTGGGTGAGCCTTGGAACCAACAAGCCGTATTTAAAGGCATTGGTGTACCAGTGATTACGGATTATGAAATCTGGAAAAACAATCCAGAAAAAGTATTCGGTGTATCAAAAGGTTGGGCAGACAAATACCCACAAACTCACATTGCTGTGGTGAAAGCCATGATTCGTGCCGCCAAATGGTTGGATGATAAAAACAATGCGAACCGCCCAGAGGCTGTGAAAATTCTATCGCAATCAAACTATGTGGGTGCGGATTACGATGTTATTGCAAATTCCATGACGGGCACATTCGAATATGAAAAAGGGGATAAGCGTGAGATTCCTGATTTCAACGTGTTCTTCCGTCACAACGCCACCTATCCGTATTATTCAGATGCTATCTGGTATCTAACGCAAATGCGTCGTTGGGGACAAATTTCTGAATACAAGCCTGATAGCTGGTACATGGATATTGCGAAAAAAGTATATCGCCCAGACATCTACGCCACTGCAGCGAAAGAGTTAATTGCTGAAGGCAAGATGAGTGCATCAGAGTTCCCTAATTTCGATAAAGAAGATGGATTCAAACCCGTACAAAAAGAATTTATCGATAATGTTCCTTATAACGGTAAAAAACCAAACGAATACCTTAAGCAGTTCAAGATTGGCTTGAAAGGTAAGGATAAGGTTTAACACTTACGCTGGCGGCTATTGATTTAGCCGCCACATAACCAAGGGGAAATTATGATGAATGTTGTTTCGAGAATGGAAGATCTAAGGATGTTTGCGCCTTGGATTCGAATCATCAAAGGGGAAAACCGTGGCGAGCAGGTGAATATCTTGTTACGTACCTTGGGGGTTCCACTATTAGCCTTTGCATTATTTTTAGGGATATGGAACAGCGCAGCGAAAAGTGTTGTGACATCTTTAGGTCAAGTGCCTGGTCCTGTGCAAGTACTGGAACAAGCAAAAGGCTTGTGGCAAGAGTATCGCGCCGAATCTGAAAAAGAAGCAAAGTTTTATGAGCGACAAGAGCAGCGTAATGCAAAAAAATTAGCAGCCGATCCAAATGCAGAAGTGAAGTGGCGTGAATACCGTGGTCGTACCACTTACCCTCAACAGATTTTTACGAGTTTATATACCGTATTTACCGGATTCTTGTTGGCCATCTTAATTGCCGTGCCACTGGGCATTGTGACCGGATTAAGCCAGACATTAAATAATGCAGTTAATCCTATTATTCAAATTTTCAAACCTGTATCACCTTTAGCTTGGTTACCTATTGTGACCATGGTGGTGTCGGCTGTGTATGTTAGTGATGATCCTATGTTTGATAAATCCTTCATCACCTCAGCCATTACAGTCACCTTATGCTGTATGTGGCCAACTTTGATTAATACTTCTGTGGGTGTGTCATCCATTGATCAAGATTTATTAAATGTAGCTAAAGTGTTGCGCTTAAGTTGGTGGTCAAAAGTGGTGAAAGTGGTATTGCCATCGGCGATTCCCATGATTTTTACCGGTATGCGTTTATCCCTGGGTGTGGGCTGGATGGTATTGATTGCAGCAGAAATGTTGGCGCAAAACCCAGGTCTTGGAAAATTTGTGTGGGATGAATTCCAAAATGGCAGTTCAGACTCCTTAGGTCGCATTATGGTAGCCGTACTGACCATTGGTTTTATTGGATTCCTATTAGATTGGCTGATGTTGCAATTGCAAAAACGTTTCAGCTGGAATCAATAATTTAAAGATTTTGAGGAATAGATTATGAGCACCCATTTAAATATCGACCATGTCACCATGGAATTTGATACCCCTAGTGGAAAATTTACAGCCCTAGAAAACGTGAATTTAAAAATCAAGAAAGGCGAATTCGTATCTCTGATTGGTCACTCTGGTTGTGGCAAATCTACCGTGTTGAACATTATTGCGGGTTTATACCAAGCCACACGGGGCGGTATTGTGTTGGATGGCGTAGAAGTAAATGAGCCAGGGCCAGAACGAGCTGTAGTGTTTCAAAACCATTCTTTATTGCCGTGGCTGACCGCTTATGAAAATGTGGAGCTTGCGGTTAAGCAAGTATTCAAAGGCAAAAAAAGCAAAGCGGAAATGAAAGACTGGATTGAACATAATCTAGAATTGGTGCACATGAGCCATGCGTTACATAAAAAACCGGATGAAATATCCGGTGGTATGAAACAGCGAGTGGGCATCGCCCGTGCTTTGGCCATGGAGCCTACTGTATTGCTCATGGATGAGCCCTTTGGTGCATTAGATGCGTTGACTCGATCCCACTTACAAGACTCGCTAATGGAGATTCAACGGGATTTAAAAAACACCGTAGTCATGATTACCCATGATGTGGATGAAGCGGTACTATTAAGTGATCGCATTGTCATGATGAGCAATGGCCCCGCGGCCACTGTAGGAGAAATCTTAAACATTGATTTAGCCAGACCAAGACATCGCTTAGAGTTGGCGGATGATCCTATGTACAACAAGTACCGTGCAGAGGTCTTACGCTTTTTGCATGAGCGTCATGCTAAGCCGGATGTGCCAGCCTCCAAAGTGGCTTAATGATGTTGTTGTGATGGTAGTGCGATTATAAACATGGTTGTTGTTTGGGCTCGGGCAAGTTTTGCTCATTAAATGGCAGTGCCGCATAACAATCTTGTTTATAAAGAGACAGTGAGTGGGCTTCTTCTTTGACAAAGTTGCCCACGGCTTCATGGAAACCTTCATGGGTTAAGTAGTGCAACGAGCTAGTAAAGACAGGCTCAAACCCTCGGGCAATCTTATGTTCCCCTTGGGTGCCAGGGTCAAAATGTTTAAGTTGGTTGGCTATACAATATTCAATGCCTTGGTAATAACATAATTCAAAATGTAAATTCGGCACGTCAACCGTGCTGCCCCAGTAACGGCCATACAAGTTTTCATCATCACGAAAATACAGTGCACAGGCAATGGCTTGTTGATTATGAGTCGCTCTGACTAACAGCATGTTGTCGCCCATATGCTGGGCCATATCCTTAAAGCTATTTAATGTTATGTATCCACGCATGCCGCGCATGGCATACGTGGTTTGGTAGCATTGATAAAAAAACGCCCATAATTCATCTGTTATTTCATTGCCATTAAACCACTGAATATTTATGTTGTTGTCTGTGATGAACTTTCGCTCTTTTAATACCGCTTTTCGCTTTCGAGATTTAAAATGTGATAAGTAATGCTCAAAATTGGCATAGTCATAATTAAACCAATGAAACTGCACACTTTTGCGTTCATGCCAATTATGGTCGATTAATAGTGCTCGATCATGGGTGTTGCAAAACAAAAAATGTGCGCCACTGAGTTGATGATCTTGGCAGTACGATTGAAGCGAATGGCTAATGAGTTGGCCATTTAATTGAGTGCCATCTTCTCGAATAATGCGCGGCCCGCTAGCAGGGGTGAACGGGGCGGCTATAATCAGTTTAGGGTAGTAGGATAATCCGTGTTGCTGGTAGGCTTCGGCCCATGACCAGTCAAATACATATTCGCCATAAGAATGCTGTTTAATAAAACTCGGCAATAAAAATGCATGCTCTTTATCGTATAGATAATGACCTTGCCAGCCAGTTTGATTATTTATTGAACCATTTTCTTCTAAGGCTTTTAAAAATGCAGGTTGAGTAAATGGGTAAGTGCCTTGCCAAAGATGCGTAGGGGCATGATCAATTGAATTTAGCCATTGCATATTTAAGGCCCTTATTGGTTAAATAGCCTGAAGAACGAAGGAGCAACATTATGTACAAATTGGATCCACAGCTTCAACAAGATACCGTGCTTTTAGGTCAGTTTCCCCTTTGCGATGTGTTATTAATGAACGACTCGCAATTTCCTTGGGTTATTTTAGTCCCTCGCCGCGGCAGCACCTCTGAGCTGTATCAGCTATCTACCGAAGAGCGTTATGAGCAATCGGATGAATCCGCTTACGTGAGTCAGCGTCTATCGGATTACTTTGAAGCCGATAGCATGAATATCGCGGCACTTGGCAATGTGGTGCCTCAACTGCATATTCACCATGTGGTACGTAAAAAAGATGACCCATGCTGGCCTAAGCCTATTTGGGGCGCCATTCAGGCTAAGCCTTATGGAAAAGCGGAACTCGAAAAAATGGTGGATGAATTAACACTGCTCTTCAGTGATAAATTTGTCACCCCGTCTGCAAACGACGGCGATGCCATGTACTAAACCGTTAGGTTATCTTTGAGTTTCGCCACAATCTGTGGCGAAATTTGTTCAGCCCAGGCGGCGTATCCTTGCGCGCTTGGGTGATACCCATCTTCTGCCATGTAATGCTTTTCCACTAATAGCTTACTGCCCACATAGTGACACCTGTGTTGATTCTGGGTGATGCGCTTTAATTCAAGATCTAACTGCCAAGCTCGTAGCCCAAGAAAGTACTTCAATGGTGCCGGTAACGCCGGAAACTGCGCCATAGGAGGCACCTGAGTAAAGAAAATATGTTGTGTTCCTTGCTGTTGCAATTGAGTAATGCATAGCTCAATTTGTTTGCGCCATTGTGATAACGGTGTGAGCTTCGTGGTGTCGTTGACGCCCATGGTGATGATGGCAACGTCGGTTGTATGCGGATGCGTTGCAATGAGAGCGTTGAGCTCTTCATAACAAATGCCGTTCTTGCCAGAGATGTGACAGTGAATATTCATAGACAGCTGGTTGTGCAAGCGCTGACAGATATTGGCGCTTAAGCCTTCATGGAGTTTTTGGATGCCAACACCGGCGACGGTGGATTCCCCAAAGTGGCTTACGTGTGCGCTGTGTGCTGAAAACCCTTGGAATGGTATGTGGTTATCACCACTGGCCTCTGGGAGTCGCAGGGTGGTTTTTTTCACATAAATGGCTTGTGGCAGTAACAATAAGAAAAAGGGAAATAGCGCATACCAGCACGCTTGTAACGTAATACGTAAGGGAAACATAGTTAGCTTATCCTTTGTCTTAGATAGGGCAGAATATCTTGCTCAAACCATGGGTGGCGCTTAAACCAGATTTGATTTCTGGGAGAAGGATGAGGCAGGCAAACGAAAGCATTGGGCGCCTGCTGTGTATGCTGAACCCTTTGTGTGAGTGTTGGGTACTGAGTTAAAAATTCAGTGCCTTGTAAATAATAATTCTGGGCGTACTGGCCAATTAATAATGTGGTTTGGATCTTAGGCAGAGTGGCTAAAACCGCTTCATGCCACTTAGGGGCACACTCTTTTCTCGGTGGTAAATCCCCGCTTTTCCCTTTACCTGGGTAACAAAACCCCATGGGCATAATGGCCACTTGTTGTGGATCATAAAAGCTAGCGGCGTCCATTTGTAACCATTCTCGTAAACGTTTGCCGCTGGCGTCGTTCCATGGAATACCGGTTTCTTGCACCTTCATGCCTGGGGCCTGACCAATGATGAGTAAGGTTGCGTTGGGGGCAATTTGAATCACAGGGCGAGGAGGGAAGGGCAGTGAGTCTGCACATAAATCGCACTGTTTGATGTCTTGGTGTAACGGGATGAGATCCATAGCGAAATCTTAGGCATAAAAAAACGGGCCATGGGCCCGTTTTTGAAAGACAAAGCTTATTCGGCCATTTCTTTCAGTTTTTTCAATGGGCGAATCTTAACTGCGATAGAAGCAGGTTTCGCTTTGAAAACAGTTTCTTCACCAGTGAAAGGGTTGATACCTTTACGGGCTTTTTTAGCAGGCTTTTTGATCGCTTGGATTTTCATTAGACCTGGTAGTACGAATTCACCTACAGCGCGTTTCTTAACGTGACGCTCAATAACATCGCCTAGGCTATCTAGAACCGCTTGAACTTGCTTTTTGCTAAGTTCAGTGTTTTCTGCGATTTCAGTCAAAATTTGAGTTTTGTTATAACGCTCAGAAACGGCGCTTAGCTTTTTCGCAGGAGCGGCTTTAGCCGGTGCTTTCTTGGCTGCGGCTTTTTTAGCCACTGGTTTTTTTGCTGCTGCTTTCTTTGCGGTTTTTTTAGCTGCCATAGCTGTGTCCTTGTTGTTTTTGTGTTTCGTGAACGGAATATACAAACAACTTGGAGACACAGGCAAGCAAAAAAAAGTAAAAAACGAAAAAAAAGCCTATTTTTTAGCTTTTTTTATGTGAAGACGCTTAACCGCTTGATTGAAGCACTCAACCCATTTAGGGCAATACAGGGTACCCGCATGCTGGTTAATTTCCATGATGGCCCTTACCATGGGGCGTTGCTGATTCTGCTGATAGGCGCGGGTTTGGGTGATGGCTTCAAATGTGTCCACTATGGCCAAAAGCTTGGCACCTTCACAGATCTCATCTTCTTTGAGGCCGCTAGGGTAGCCGCTGCCGTCGATGCGCTCATGGTGATGTAAAATAATTTCGGATGCCGTTTCCCAAACTTCAAAACTGCTAATGAGCTGATGCACTAAATGCACATGACCTTTTACCCATTGCCAGTCACGGTGACTCAAAGAGCTGGCTTTGTCGGCCAAACCTCTTGGAAAAAAGGCCATTGCAAGATCGTGTAGGTACAAGGCTGTTTGCAGTTGGTGGCTGTCGATAGGGTTACCAGCTAGTTGATTCATGTTGAGGGCCAGCTCAAACATTCTTTCGGTGCGACCCGGGCCGTAAGGGCTGCGTTGATCCACCAATAAACTTAATTGCAGAAAGAAGGCCACTTCTTCGTTGATTTCTTGTTCGGTGAAGTAGAGCTTATTTTGCAGCTCTTCTAAATCTTCCGTTGGCGAGGTCTCTGGGGCTAGCTTTTGTAATACGGCCAGCATTTGCTGATCAAACTCATGGTCTTCCATGCGAGCCAAGGCACTGATCATATTGGCCATGTCGTTGTAGTGTTCTTGATCGAAGCCTTGTTTGCCTTGAATGAAGCTATCCAGTTCGTTGAAAGTGAGATCAAGGCTTAACAGGAGAATATCCCCAAGGGCTGGGTTGTACGTATTTTGACCTTTTCTTAAGGTGTCGAGAATATCCTCTATGGCCTGCAATAGAGACAGGTATTGGCTGATACCAACAATGCCAAGATCCCCTTTGACCGTGTGTACATCACGAAATAGCAGGTTCACTGTGTTGATATCATTTGGGCGAGCTTCGAGATTCAATAAATGCTCATTGCAATTTTGGCGCTTTTCTTCTAGCTCGTCTTTGAGATCATTGACGATATCCGCGTCCAATTTTGCTATATCCAAGTTGGCCATAACATCTCCTCGTATAAATAAAGCATAGCAAGGGCCACACAAGATGTCGGAATTTCGTGCAAAATGGGTATAATGCTGGCCTTTTGAAGAATCAGACTATATTCAGGCGTACTTTGCCTTTGTAGAGATTGAGCAGGCTTTGGCCAAAACAGGGGATAATCGAGTCGGTGGCAACACCCTAGGTTATGGGCAAACACCCCATATATGCTGGTTATAAGGCATTGGCCCAAGAAATTTGCAGTGACAGGCGTTTCCTTCACTGCCCGATAAAAGTCGTTACATTTAATAAGATAGATTTGGGAATTCACTATGCGCAGCCATTACTGTGGTGAAATAACAGAACAACTGGTCGATGAGACTGTAACTTTTTGCGGCTGGGTACACCGTCGTCGTGACCACGGTGGTGTGATCTTTCTAGACGTACGTGACCGTGAAGGCTTGGTTCAGGTGGTATTCGACCCTGATACAGTCGATGCCTTCAATACTGCTGACTCTGTACGCAGTGAATACGTGATTCAAATCACAGGTCGTGTACGTGCCCGCCCTGCTGGTAGCGAAAACGACAACATGACCACGGGTAAGATCGAGATCCTAGGTAAAGAGATCAACATCTTAAACAAGGCCAACACGCCTCCGTTTCCACTGGATGAATACAGCCCAGTGGGCGAAGACGTGCGTCTTAAGTACCGTTACATGGACTTACGTCGTGACGAAATGCAGCACAACCTGCGCTTCCGTCATAAAGTGACCACGCAAATTCGTAATATCCTAGACCAACAAGGTTTCTTGGATATCGAAACCCCAATTTTAACCCGTGCTACCCCAGAAGGTGCCCGAGACTACTTGGTGCCAAGCCGTACTCACCAGGGTTCTTTCTTTGCACTGCCACAGTCACCTCAGCTGTTCAAACAGCTATTAATGGTGTCGGGCTTTGATCGTTATTACCAAATCGCGAAATGTTTCCGCGACGAAGACTTACGTGCTGACCGTCAGCCTGAGTTTACCCAGATCGATATGGAAGCCTCTTTCATCGAAGAAAAAGACATCATGGGTGCCGCTGAAACCATGATCAAAGACATCTTCAAGCAGCAAATGGATATCGATTTAGGCGAGTTCCCACACATGCCTTACTCTGAAGCCATGAGCCGCTTTGGTTCGGACAAGCCTGATCTACGTATTCCTATGGAATTGGTCGACGTGGCGGAATTCCTACAAGATATCGAATTCAAAGTATTCGCAGGTCCTGCGAAAGATCCAAAAGGCCGTGTTGCTGCTCTTAAAGTACCTGGTGGTGCTGAGCTGTCCCGTAAGCAAATCGATGAATACACCAAGTTTGTGGGTATTTACGGTGCCAAAGGTCTAGCTTGGATCAAGGTGAACGAAATTGAAAAAGGCGTTGAAGGTCTACAATCGCCAATCATCAAGTTCATCGGCGATGACAACACCATGAAGATCATGGAAAAAGTGGGCGCGGTAAATGGCGACATCGTATTCTTCGGTGCGGATAAAGAAACCATCGTAAACGAAGCATTAGGTGCATTGCGTGTGAAATTAGGCCTTGACCTAAACATGCTGACTCGCGAATGGGCACCACTATGGGTTGTGGATTTCCCAATGTTTGAAGAAACGTCAGACGGCGGCTTAACCGCGATTCACCACCCATTCACAGCCCCTTCTTGTTCACCAGAAGAGCTAAAAGCCAACCCAGCCACTGCGCTTTCACGCGCCTATGACATGGTACTAAACGGTACTGAGTTAGGTGGTGGTTCGATTCGTATTCACGATCAAGAAATGCAAAAAACCGTATTCGAGATTCTAAATATCTCTGCAGACGAGCAAAAAGAGAAGTTCGGTTTCTTGCTAGACGCTCTTCAATTCGGTGCGCCACCACACGGTGGTTTGGCATTCGGTCTAGACCGTTTGATCATGTTAATGACCGGCGCTGACAGCATTCGTGAAGTGATTGCTTTCCCGAAAACGCAATCGGCTGCGTGTGTGATGACAGATGCGCCAGGGGAAGTGCCTGCGAAGAACCTACGTGAGGTGGGTATTCAGGTTCGTCCTAAAGAAACCAAATAAAGAGTCGTCCTGAAGCGTTTCTCTGACGTTGTTAAAATAACCTCGCTGGTCAGTTACATAGCTCCGCTATGCGCCTTTCCAGCGAGAACATTTTGCCT
>JBFEWA010000018.1:0-18248 GCA_041546605.1 Bermanella sp. | reverse complement strand
GTGAGGATGGGTTAGATCCTGATTATAAAGTGGGATTAAATCTTCGCTTAGTCTTACCTAACACCAGAGACCGTTTTAAAATCTTGGTTGAAACCGATGAAGAGCAAGACGATGTCAACGAAACTAATCTGGTGGATACCCCGCGCAACGTGACTTATAGCACCGCCATTCGTGTGGACTTCAAAGAAAGGCATCACTGGAAAACCAGTTTCGATAACGGGATACGTTGGGCGGGTGAGCCTGTGTATTTTTCCCGTATAAGAGTACGGCGTACGGATTACTTTGATATTTGGCGCTCCCGTGTGCTGCAGACCATTTCTTGGCGAACCGATGAACACTGGGGGGCAAATTTTAACGCCAATGCGATTCGACCCTTAGATTTTTCTCGGCACTTTAGAATGGGGTTTGATGCAGATTATTTATTGGATAACGACTTCGCTGAGTTACAAACCAGTGTGGGTATTTTTGATGAGTTAAGTTCGCGTGCCGCTATGTTTTATCAGTTAGCCGTGTATGGCGATACTCAAGATTTCACTAAGGTTAATGAAACGGTTTTTTCTATCTCGTATCGTCGTAAAATTTATAAAAGCTTTGTGTTTGCAGAGCTGGTGCCAGAGGTTGCGTGGCCCCGTGAGAATCATTTTGAAGCCACGCCCGCCATTACTTTATTGCTAGAAATGATACTGGGTGACCATTAAGCTGAGAATATGGTTTATCCGTTGTGAAATAAAAAAGCCCGTTAACACGGGCTTTTTTATGGGTGAATAATTTTTAAGGCTTAAGCACCTTCGTTTTCACTGAACATGCCATCAAACAAAATGGTAGACAGATAGCGTTCGCCACTGTCTGGTAGAATCACCACAATGGTCTTGTCTTTAAATTCTGCTTGTTCCGCTATACGCAAGGCAGCGGCGACAGCTGCACCTCCTGAAATGCCGGCAAGAATACCTTCTTCAGCCATGAGGCGACGAGCGGTTTCAATAGCCAATTCATTACTGATGGTTTGTACTTGATCAATCATGGCCAAGTCTAGGTTGCCAGGAATGAAGTTGGCGCCAATGCCCTGAATTTTGTGTGGCGCCGGAGTAATATCTTCCCCTTTGATTGTTTGGGTAATAATAGGCGACGCTTCTGGCTCAACCGCTACTGTAGTAATGGCTTTGTTTTGGCTTTGTTTGATGTAGCGACTGACGCCGCTAATGGTGCCACCTGTACCCACACCTGCTACTAAGACATCAATGGTGCCGTCGGTATCGTTCCAAATTTCAGGGCCTGTGGTTTGCTCATGAATAGCTGGGTTGGCTGGATTATTGAATTGCTGTGGCATAAAGCGTGTTTCTGGAGATTCTTCAACCAACGCTTGGGCTTTTTCGACAGCGCCACGCATGCCTTTTGCGCCTTCAGTTAAAACGATGTTAGCACCAAGGGCTTTCATCACCTTGCGACGTTCAATACTCATGGTTTCTGGCATGGTCAATGTTACCTTGTAACCACGAGCGGCACCTACAAACGCTAAGGCGATACCGGTGTTACCACTGGTGGGCTCAATAATTTCCATGCCTGGCTTTAAAATGCCATCTTTTTCAGCTTGCCAAATCATGTTGGCGCCAATGCGGCATTTAACCGATTGTGCAGGATTACGCGCTTCAATTTTTAGCAAAATATTCGCTTGGGTTAATTTCTTTAAGCGAACTAATGGTGTGTTACCAATGGACAAACTGATGTCATCATAAACGTTCATGCTGAGCTCCTTGTTGCATTCTTATTTAAGTGGTTGCTGGCTTTGACCATTTAATAGCAGATGAATCTCTTGGTCTTTTTCTTGCCATAGTTCATGAATCCATTGCTGGAATTCTTGGCGAAATTCTGGGTCGTTATTGTAATCTTTTTGTGTGAAGTGAGGCGGAATGGCTTCTTCTTTTACTCGCACAACAATGTTTGTCACTTTCCCACACAGGAAATCCCAAAAGCTAGGAATGCCCTCAGGATAGACAATAGTGATGTTTAATAAGCTGTGAAATTTATCGCCCATTGCATTTAGAGCAAAGGCGATACCGCCGGCTTTGGGTTTTAATAAATGCTGATAAGGGGATTGCTGTTTATCATGCTTACGCTGGGTAAAGCGCGTGCCTTCTAAAAAGTTCATCACACTGGTGGGAATCAATGTGAATTTTTCACAGGCTTTACGTGTGGTTTCTAAATCCTTGCCTTTCATTTCTGGGTGTTTTTCCAGGTATTCTTTGCTGAAACGTTTCATAAATGGAAAGTCCAATGCCCACCAGCACAGACCCATGATGGGTACCTTGATGAGCTCTTGTTTCAAAAAGAACTTTAGCAAAGGGATTTTGCCGTTAAACACACGCTGTAACACCAAAATATCCACCCAAGATTGATGGTTGGCGTTCACCAAATACCAGCCTTTATATTTAAGTTGGCCAAGGCCTTTAACATCCCAGTGAGTCTTTTGGGTCAATGTCATCCAGCCTGAATTACAGGTCACCCAACCTTCGGCAATTTTGGTCAGGATAGGGTCAATGACGAGTCGCAATAGTTTAATAGGCAGCAGTATTTTGATCAAAGCAAATGCAAATAGCAGTGAGCTCCAAAACAGCACGTTGATAAACAGAAGTACGGAGGCTAGGGTGCCCACCACAGGACTGGGTAAAAAATTTAACATGGTTTAGCTCAAGTTATTATTATGCTCCCATCATACGTGATGGGATCAATATGTTAATGACTATTTAGTATGCTTGTATGTGCCAATTAGGCCAATTCATTTTCCACCTGCGTGGCCTGTATCGCCGTTAAAGCAATGGTGTAGATAATGTCTTCCACTAAGGCGCCGCGGGATAGATCATTCACTGGCTTGGCCAAACCTTGCAGCATGGGGCCAATACTTACCACATTGGCACTGCGTTGTACCGCTTTGTAGGTGGTGTTGCCTGTGTTGAGGTCCGGGAAGATCAGTACATTGGCTTGTCCGGCTACCTTGCTGTCTGGCGCTTTAGAAGCCGCTACGTTGGCGGTAGTGGCGGCATCGTATTGCAATGGGCCGTCTAGGATGAGATCTGGCTGCTGTGCCTGCGCGATGGCGGTGGCGCTGCGAACTTTCTCCACATCACTGCCTGAGCCAGAAGAGCCGGTGCTGTAGCTGATCATGGCCACTTTTGGCTGTATGCCGAAGGCTTTGGCACTGTGGGCACTTTGTAAGGCGATGTCAGCCAGCTCTTCTGGACTTGGGTCTGGATTCACCGCGCAATCACCATATACCATGACCTGCTCAGGTAATAGCATGAAAAACACAGAGGATACCAACTTGGCATTGGGAGCGGTTTTAATCAGCTGCAAAGCCGGGCGAATGGTGTTGGCAGTGGTGTGAATGGCACCACTGACGAGTCCATCCACTTCATCTAAGGCCAGCATCATGGTACCTAATACCACGGTGTCTTCCAGTTGGGCTTCTGCCATTGGTGGTGACAGGTTCTTGTGTTTTCTTAATTCCACCATTGGGGCGATATAATTTGGACGGATGTCATCTGGGTTCAGAATAGATAGTCCTGCCGGTAACTCAATGCCTAGACTTTGCGCTTGTTGTTCGATGATTTCTTTACGACCTAACAGAATACATTGGGCGATGCCGCGTTCTTGGCAAATGGCCGCTGCTTGAATGGTACGAGGCTCTTCACCTTCTGGTAATACCACTTTTTTGTTGGCCGCTTGTGCCATTTGTACCAATTGATAACGAAACGCCGCCGGACTTAAGCGAGCTTGAAGGTCCAATTGCAAACGCTCTTTTAGGAAATTGCCATTAATGTGGTTAGCCATGTGATTCATGATGGATTCCACACGCTCCACATCGTCGGCTTTTACCCCTTGGGACATGTCAGATAACTGAGACGCGGTTTGGAATGTATCGGTTTTTACGGACAGAATCGGCAGGTGGTGCAATGCCGGTGATACCAAAGACATGACTCTCGGGTCTGGTTCAATATCACTGGTGAATAAAATACCGGCTAAAGGTACGCCGTTATTGGCGGCCATGGCACTGGCTAATAACACATCATCGCGATCCCCTGGGGTGACCACTAAGGTACCGGGTAATAATTCATTCACCATATTTGGTACGGTCCGGGCACACAGGCTGATGCGCTTAACACGCGCACTGTTTAGCCCTTGCTCATTAAGGATGCGGGCTTGTAAGTATTGGGCAATGTCTTGGGTGCGCGGTGCCACTAAGTTTTCATCCCAAGGAATCAAGCCGAGGATTTTAAAGTGTTCACTTTCTAGGCTTTGATAAGGGCTATTTTCTAGCGTGACTGAAGGGGATTCGCCCGCCACATGAATACTGGCTTGTAGTGGTAGAGCGTATTTTTCTGGGGCATTCACTTTATTGATAATGCAGCCCAACAAATTACGGTTTTTGTCTCCACCAAATAAACCTTTGGCGATGTTTAAGTGCTCTTTTAGCGCTCTTAAGTCGCGAGTTTTGGGTGCCGTTACTAGGATGATTTCTGCATCCAGGGTTTTGGCCATTTCCACATTAAGTTTGGCGGTGAAAGGCTCTGAGCGGTCAGGCTCGATCCCTTCAATGATCACGATGTCCACTGCTTCACGCACTTTGCGGTGCATGGCGATGACTTCTTCCATTAATCTGTCTTGCTGACCTGAGCTCACCATGTTTTGTGCTTTCTGTAAGCTGATTGCGGCAGGTGGTTCAATACCACTGGCTAAAGTGATCAGGTCAATGGCGCGATGCTGTTTGTCTTCTTCTGCGCGGGCGATAGGTTTACAAATACCCACTTTCAAACCCAGTTGGTCCAACGCTCGAATCAGGCCAATAGTAATGGAGGTGAGGCCGGTTTCCATTTCTGTGGGAGCAATGAAAAACGTATGTTGATGCATGTTGATTCCTTAAGCTAAGAGGCGTGCTTAGTGGTCAAATATTGGGTGTCTTGGGCGATCATCCACTCTTCATTAGTGGGAATAACAAGGGCCAAAGCGCTGTTTTCAATGGTAATACGACCTTGCGTATCTCCATTGGTTTGATTCAGTGCACCGTCGATGGTGAATCCCAATACGGCTAAATGTTCCAAGATCATGGCACGGGTTAGGCGATCGTTTTCGCCAATACCACCGGTAAAAATTAAGCCGTCAATTCGTGGCAGTGAAACAGCCAACGCGCCAAGGTAGCGGGCAATTTTAAATGCAAACACTTCGATGGCTAAATTTGCTCGGATGTCCCCTTGTTGAGCCGCCTGTTGAATTTCTCGCATGTCATTACTGGTGCCAGATAACCCCAGTAAGCCGCTTTGCTTATTTAGCACATCCATGATTTCTTGGGTGCTCAAGTTTAAGCGATTACTTAAGAAGGGCATTAGACCAGGATCAATATCCCCACTGCGCGTACCCATGATTAAACCTTCAAGGGGGGTAAAGCCCATAGACGTATCCACACTATTACCGTTACGCACGGCACAGGCACTGCAACCATTGCCTAGGTGGGCGATTAAAAAGTGGCTGTCATCTAGATTTTGATTAAGGCGTTTGGCCCCTTCGGCGGCTACATAGCGGTAACTGGTGCCGTGAAAGCCATAACGGCGTACACCATGCTGTTGGTAATACTCATAGGGTAAACCGTATAAATAGGCGGCTTCCGGTAGACTGTGATGAAATGCGGTATCGAAAACAGCGACTTGTGGTAATTCGGGTAACAACGTCGCGATAGCTTGAATACCCAGAATATTTACCGGATTGTGCAAGGGCGCTAAATGATTCAGTTGTGCCAGCTGGGCTAGGTTTTCAGGGGTAATAAGTAAGGATTCACTGAAGGCTTCGCCGCCGTGAACCACTCGATGGCCCACACCGCATAAGGTGTTTAAAAGTTGGTGTTGCTTTAATACGTCTATGACCGCAGCAATAGCTTGTTGGTGGTCGTGGTCTGGGATGGCGAGGGAATGTTTATCAGTGCCAAAGGTAAAACTTAAGCTGGCTTGCGGGCTGTTGAGTCGTTCTGCTAGGCCTTGAATAACGCTTTGGCCTGTGTCCGCTTTTAAAACGGCGAATTTAAGAGAAGAGCTTCCGCAATTTAATACGAGGGTGTTGTCATGGTCCATAAAAGAAATATTAATCCTTATTTGATTAACTGGTGAGCGGCTGCATGTGCAAAGGTGCGCGTAGGGACGCGGGTAAGTTTTGCTCAATGGCTTTTAATATTGTGATGGCTTCACGGTAAGGTTGTTTATCTGGGCGCTCTAGTACAAATCGTACCTGGGCTTGATAATGGGGGCCGCAACGCTCGCAACTTTCCACGCGGGCGCTTACTTCTCGTAAACTGTGGATGCCTTGGGTGATGTTGACAAAGACCAACTGGCCTGGCTTGAGTTTGCAGCGGCTATTAAAGATTAAATTAAAGCGATTAAATTTAATGGTTTGTGCGCTGACGGCTTTTTTTGGGCGTCCTAGCCAACTAAGAACATTGATACTGAGTTCCATGTTTCCGCCTCCTAGATGCGCGTCGTGGAATACGTCTATTTTAGGGCACCTGGGGTTAAATATCCAAAGGGATGGCTTTTTCGTCAGGCTATAAATGAGCAGTGTCGCTCATTTTGGCAAAGGCCCATTAAGATGCAGGGCCTAGTTTGCTGGTGAAATGATTTTTTAGCCACCACTTTGTTTCGCTTGATGTCCTAATTCCTGCAAGTATTTCACACTTTGTTCGGCTAAGTCCCCTTGCAGCTCAATGGTCCAGTTTTTCACCGCACCGCCACAGCCAAAGCGCTTCTTAAGTTTTTTACACAAATCACTGAAGACTTTTTTGTCCCCATCAAGGCCACTGATGACAGTAACGGTTTTACCGCCACGGCCTTTTTTTTCCCGTTGCACGCGTACTATGCCGTCGCTTTCAGGGGCTTGGCCTTTTTTGCAGGTACATTGATCAATGGGATTTTCACAGCCTTCACATAGGCGGCCAGTTTCGGTGGAGTAAACTAATGCCATGCTGAGTCCTTGGTTGAAAAGTGTTCGATGTTTGACACTTATTGTAGCGTTTCCTGAGAAATGAGGTAAGTCTCTCATTTTCTTAGATTTTTTGATTATTAGCTGGCCTAAAATCTATCTAAATCAGCGCCTTTTCGTTACAGTTATGCCCAGTTGTCACATAGTGTTTAGATGGACCACCACGAGGTGTAGGTTCGTCAATATAAGAATAGGGTATGCATGGATTCGCTTAGAAGCCAGCCGGAAGCCGGGTTTACAGTTTGCATTGAAATGGGGGCGCCAGAATTGGCGGCCCCTATCCGTCAGTGGATACGTGATTGTGCGGATCTGACGGAAGTAGCTGGCGAGAGCATGGCGGACCTGAAAATTTGGGACTGGGCCGCTTTCCAATACCATAAACAATTAGGGGACGTGATTCCCTTAGAGTTGATTATCATTGAGCAAGACCATGCTGCTCATAAAGAGCAACAGGTGTTAATGCATGGGGCCGATTATATGGCCTATCCAGACGATGTGGACACCTTGTTGTTGCGCCTTTCCTTTTGCATTCAACGCATGCGCTATGTGCAAACCCTGGAAAGTATGAGTGTTTCTGACCCTTTAACTGGGGTATTCAATCGCCGCAAGTTTGATCAAGAATTGGACAAATGCTGGCGTCAAGGCAAGCGTCAAAATACACAATGCAGTCTTTTGATGCTGGACGTGGATTACTTTAAAAACTTCAACGACCACTATGGTCATCTAGCAGGTGACCAATGTTTGCGTGAGCTGGCGGCTATTTTCAAAGAGGCTGCTGTGCGCCCCCATGATGTGGTGGCCCGTGTAGGGGGTGAAGAGTTCGCGATTATTTTGCCCGATACGCCGTTATTGGGGGCCAAGTTTGTGGCAGAGCAAATTCGCCAGGCGGTGATTGAGCGTCAAATCTTAAATGAAGAAACCCCATTGGGTCAGGTGTCGGTGAGCATTGGGGTCGCGTGTGTGCGACCGCAAGGGGTACAGAAGCTTACAGCTTGGCAGCAGCAAGCGGATGATGCCTTATACGCCGCTAAAGCCGCCGGCCGTAATTGTATTGTGGCTGAAGTACTTACAACTCCAGAGCCAGTAGTGGAGCTGTTTTAAGCTTATTTTTGCGCAAATACTTGCTGCGCCTGTTGTAACAAGGGATGTAGCGTACTCTTAGTTTGCGTTCTTAACACGGTTCCTGTGAGCATGTGTCCTAATTGATTTAGCGTTTCTAAAACCGTGTTGTCTTGGTAGGCGATGATTTCGTAATCGTAATGATGATCCTGTACCGACACCTTGGTGAGTTCGGTTAACTCATTTTGCAAAAGACGAACCGCGTTGAAGCACAAGTCTTTCATTTCTAACGTCGTGCATTCCCAATACACATCTTCAATAACGGCTAATAACTCTTCGATGAAGACGCTGGCTTTTGAAATGCTAATGGTCATGGGTGCCCTCATATATAAATCAGCTAATTAGCTATCAGTTTAGTCGGCTTTGACCATCTTGGTAGTGGCGCTGTGGATATTCCCATCAGCGCCATTTAGAGAGATTAACGAGATTTTTTGCGGATATAGAGGGTTTTGATGGCTCTTGCCACCAGTTTGCCGTCATTGTTCACTACTTCGACGGTGAATCTAGGTAAATACTTTTCACCACTGGCGGTGTTGGCTTTGATGTCGTCAATTTGCGCTTGAGTCACTTCGAAGTGTGCCGTCACCGTACCTGTGCCAGGGCTGATGTATTCAATTTCAGCGCACTTATCCCATACGATGTAATCCTTACCTAATTGATTCATGACCAACAGCATGTGAAATGGGTCCACCATGGAATACAAGCTGCCCCCAAAATGGGTGCCCACATAATTTTTGTTATACCAACGTAAGGGCATTACCACCGTGGCGCTGGAGAAGTCATTGGCCAGATGTTTGATTTTTACGCCAGCCCCACGATAAGGGCCGTACCAATTCATAACGTGACGAAGAATATGGGGCTGATTAAAAAATTTTATTAAACGATTTTTCATGGCCATTTATTCACGAGTAAATGGCGCATAGTAACCAAGATGCTGGAAATGTCTAGGTTGGGCTCTGTGATTGTTGAGTCTTAATAGATTCATGCTTAGGTGCAGTATTGCTGGGTGCCGCATAGGGTTGTTGCAGAATTAGATTGATGGCTTGCTCACTGATGGCGGCCATTTGCTTGCGGTCATATTGGGCGGGATTCAGCGCAGGAATGAAGTGCACGTGGGCGTGAATGCGAGGTTCAAATAGCAGTTTAATGATGCTCATGAAAATACCATCATCATCAATAAAAGGGGTGTTTTGATTGATGCGATGCTTATGATCCCAATAGCGAATGGCCACAGGCTGTACTAAGCAGTTTTCACGTTTGGCTACTTCAAACAGCATGGGGCGAAAGGTTTGTGTGTTTAAACCTGTGGTGGTGGTGCCTTCGGGAAAGATAACCAAATTATCCCCTTGGCGGATATGTCGCTGGGCATTGGGCAGAGACCGATACACCTGAAATTTATTCTCCCTGCGTATAAAAACCGTACCTAAAAGTTGTGCCATTAAACCAATGACAGGCCAATGTTTCACTTGGGATTTAGCAATGAAACGCAACTTAGGGGCGGGCATAAACAGCAACGCATCCAGCCATGAAATATGATTGGCCACGATGATTTGTGCATCCGGATGCGGCGTGCCCATGTAGTGAATTTGAACATGGAAGCACTTGAGTAAGATGCTACACAATTTGCGCTGACACATTTCAATGCAATGTTTACGTCGTTTTTCGTTATTGATCACAAGGTAGAGCACGATGGCACTGATGATCATGCTGAGTAACGTCATAAAACCAATAAGAGCGCGCAATGGCGCGGTGAAAATGGTGAGCATAGGGCGTCCTCTGCTGGGTTCAACTTTCCACAAGGAATGACATTCACGATAAACGCGCGTAATGACAACCACATGACAAGGGCTTTACGGTTTGATGACGGCTAAGTGGGACAAATTGTTCTAATCTTGTAGGAGCGATGAAAGGAGGATGTTGTGATCAAATTGGTAATGACAGGCATGGCTCTAAGTTGGTTGTGGATAGCGCAAGCGTTTGCGGTGGATATTCACCTATTGCCCACCCAACCCACCAATAAGCAAATCGTGTCGGTATTTGATAAGGAGCTGGGGCAAAAGCTGTTATTTCACCGCCCGTTTGAGCTGCCACTAGAGGTGGAACGTACTCATAAGGCCATGGTGAAACAGATGGCCCCTTGGGTAAAACTGGGCTTTATTAATCAAGAAGATACTCGCTTTAAAGCGGAAAAAATCATGTATGGCGAGCCTAGGTTGGTGAGCGTAGGGGGCTTTAAATACACCTATAACCAAGAAAACCCCTTGGTGTCAGAACGGGGGATTTTCTATGGTCGCCCTGTGGTGCAAAAGATTTTTGAGGTGTCGCAAGTAAGCAATGTGGCCGGTGAGTATTTCTGTCAGGTGTATTTATCTTGGCAGGTGAATGATCTGCCGGATTGGGTGAAACAAGTGGATTTGCGCCAACGGGAAAATCGTTTGTTGCGTCGCGCTTCCGAGAGCCATGAAAAGCCCTTTGAAAAACGGCTGCAGCTGATTTTAATTCAAGACAGCTGGGAGTTGTGGCAAGGCAGTGGGGAAAAGAAAACCCCACAAACCTTGTTTTGATGGCTTAAGCACCGAGCAAAGACTGGCCGCACACTCGCAGTACTTGGCCGTTGAGTCCTTGGCTGCCAGGTTGCGCAAACAGGGCGACCCCTTGCGCCACGTCTTCTGGCTTGCCTCCTTGGGACAGAGCATTCATACGACGACCCAGTTCGCGGGTCATGAATGGAATTTGTTCTGTCATCTGGGTTTCGATAAAGCCTGGGGCTATGGCATTAATGGTTTTACCTGTTCCCGCCCAAGCTTGAGCTTGCTTGCGAATCATCCCCACCACGCCAGACTTGGACGCACTGTAATTGGTTTGCCCCACATTCCCAGCAATACCGCTAATGGAGCTGATGCAGATAACCCGTGCGTGGTCGCTTAACTGACCCTGTTGATCCAGCGTCTGGGTGATGGTCAACGGTGCGGACAGGTTAATGTTGATGGCCATGTCCCAAAAATGCTCAGGCATGCGCGCCAGGGTTTTATCTCGGGTAACACCCGCGTTATGCACGATGATATCCAAAGGCTTGCCATTTAAGGCGCTGGTAATATCGCTAATGGCGGACTCAGAGGTGATATCCGTGGCCACGGCGATGCCGTTTAACGGAGCCAGAGTGGCTTCTAGTGCGTCTTTGGCAGGGGGAATATCCAAACCAATGATGGTGGCCCCTTCATTGGCAAGGGTTTGCGCAATGGCGGCACCAATACCTTGGGCGGCACCTGTGACCAGGGCCAGCTTGCCTCTTAATGGCTGCTGCCAATCTTGAATGGCCCCTTGTTGTCCATTTACGTATAACGGCTGGCCGTTAATGTAAGCGGCGCGGTAACTTAATAAAAAGTTCAAAGGAGTGGCCAACGCTTCGTTGATGCCTTGGCAATACAGTAAATTCACGCCAATGGCTTTACGACCCAGCTCTTTTGCCAGTGAGCGTGTAAAACCATTGAGGGCTTCCATGACCGCAGCGTGTTCTACGTCATCACACACAGCTGGGTCTAAGCCGATAATCACAATATGCGAAGAGGCGTTAAGGCGTTTACTAATACCGGCAAAGAAGCTTTTTAGCTGGCTTAAATCAGAGGTGTTACGAAACTCGGTGGCATCAAATAGAGCGCTGTTGAACTGGGTTTCATCACCGTCTTTGATCACACTGGGTTGAATTTGCGCTTGGGAAAGGATACCGGCCAAAGCTGAGCTAGGAGCGGATGCCACTAGGGTTTCATCATTCACCCATGGGGTGGTGCCAGAGAAGCGCTTGAGACTTATGGCGGGTTTCACACCGAGGGCACTTAACAGTCCTTGACCTAACTTGGAATAAAACAGGTTTTCGAACAATTTACTCATAGGGATTACTTACTGTTTATTGTTTGTGAGGCATTGTAAGCAACCCTTCATGTTTTACAAAGGTGTGAAACGCTCAACATGCCTTACAAATACGGCCAGCACAGATACAAGTTGAGTAAGGCCAAGGTGATCATGCATACAAACGTGCCCAAGGTTCCCCAATAGCGACCAGGGTGGGTCAAGCCTTTGCTGGTGACAAACCCCCAAGCATGCAAGATGCGAGAAACAAAAAAGACACTACCAATGATATGCAACATGGAATTAGGAGTACCGTTTAACTCTGCAAGGGCGAGCAAAATAAGCGTAATAGGAATGTATTCAGTGGCATTGGCGTGACTGCGCCCGGCAATCAGTAACTCATCGTTCTTATGGCCAAGACCGGCTTTGTGGTGTTGGCGTACCTTGACCACCTGATAGGCTAGATGTAACAAGACAAAGGCAAGTAGCGCGGAATATAAGGCGGTAATGGGAAGTAATGGCATATAAACCTCACTTTTTTAGACTCACACTAGAGTCATGAATGATGCCTGTCAACGCTTAAAATATGGCTGAGACAGCCAGTTTTGGCTATACCTAAAGGATAGCGAATGTTTAGGGGATGTATGTGACTTGGCTGGAATTCGTACTGGGTTTGCGATTGATTGTAATGTTAGGCGTATTCCTTGCTCTGGTGATTTTACGCCGCCGGATCATGCTATATGTGAAGCCCGCTGCTTTTAACATCATTCTGCTTTCAGTGGTGTTATTGATTACCGCGCAGATAACGCAAATAGCGGGTCATGTTACCGCTATGCCCATATGGCGACCTGTGTCAGTTTGGTTATTTACATTGGCTGGTCTTATTGTATTTGGCGGTGTGGCGTGGGGCATTGCACTCGCACAGAAGTTATCCAAAGACTATCACCAAGTGGATCAACGTGAGCAGTGGTTAACTGAGGTTTATGAAAATATTCCTGTGGCTGTTTTTGTATTGTTAGATGGCGCCATTATCTTTAGTAATCACGTGTATCAATCATTACAAGAAAAATTCAATAACGAAAATCCATTTAAAGATCTTGATGGGCGAAATCAGGAGATTTGGCTGACATCTACGGCAGGTGAGCGTACTGCATTTTGGGTTAGCCAATTTGACTTAGAAAATGTGCAAGGTAAAGCCTACATAGTGACAGATATTACTGACTTGAAACTGCAAGGTAGTTTTATTCAAAAAATTGCAAAAGATCTTAATGCCCAAAATACATCCACGGTGCAAAACATATTGAGCTTGATACATGAGTTTGTACCGGAAGCTGTTCTGTATGTGGGTGAGTATAACGCTGAATCGGATAGTTATTGTTATATCGCACATCAGGGGGATGTGGATCAATCGATCTATACCGATATGAAACTCAGTCATACATTGACCAAAACAGAGGACTGGAGTTGGTTTGATGTAAAAGCGTTATCCACAAAAGATATCCCATATTTTGTATCTCGATTACAGGCAGAATCCTTTGGTTGTGTGGCGTTGCGTTACAATCAAGATCAACCTTTGGGTGTCATTCTTTTTGTGCAAATTAAGAAAACGGATGTAAGCGATTTATTATTAGACTTTCTATCGATATTTAGTATTCGTGTGCGCTCTGAATTGGAACATCGACAAGATAAGCGCATCATCGAGCATTCTAATACTCGATATCGAACACTAATTGATAGCAGTAATGACGCCATAGCCGATATTTCTGTTTACCCCAGTATTTACATAGATGATCAATTTGAATTGCAATGGGATAACTTAATCGAACAGGGGCAAGTAAAAGAGGTTAATCCAGCATTTTTGTCTTCGTTTCAAATGGAGAGTGTTCCTTCAGTTGAAGCGTTTTTTGATATTAAAAGCCTCAAGCATATGATGCGTTATGTGATTGAAAGCGGCTATAGTCAAGAGACTATAGAAGTGGCTCATGAATCTAAAAATGGAGAATTACGCTGGTTAAAATGCATTGTGAATGCGGAAATAGAAGAGCGTCGTTTGCATCGATTATGGATTGTAATTCGAGATATTACCGATAATAAAACTCATATTCAGCATTTAGAGCATCAAACCCGACATGACAACCTGACAGGACTTTATAATCGTGTTGCGTTGCGGGACTACTTGGATGAAAAAATTGATCAAGCAAAACAGTTTGGATTTAAAACCGCCCTTTTGCTGGTGGATTTAGATCGATTTAAAGAAGTGAATGATGCACTGGGTCATCATTATGGTGATGTGCTATTGAAAAAAATAGAACCCAGAATTCGTCAAATTGTCAGTGAAAAGCGCGCATTCCTAGCCCGCCTTGGGGGGGATGAGTTTGCGTTGGTGGTGCCATCGGTTGAAGGAATGCGAGAAGCCAGTGAAATTGCCACCGAAATCGTTAAAAGACTAAAAGAGCCGTTTGATCTTGGACAATTAAATGTAGAAATCGGCTGTAGTGTGGGTATCGCGTTTTATCCTGATCATGGCAAGCAAACCAGTACATTATTGCGCTGCGCAGATGTGGCTATGTATAAGGCCAAAAAAGATCCGTCACGAATTCTATTTTATCGTAGTGAAATGGATGAGAGCAGTCCGCGACGATTGGCATTAATGGCGGATATGAATAAGGGTTTGCGCGAACATGAATTCTTTTTGGTGTATCAGCCTAAATTGGATTTACAAAGTAATAGTATTGAATGTGCCGAAGCACTTATTCGTTGGCAGCACCCAGAATTAGGTTTGGTTAATCCTGCTGAGTTCATTCCACTGGCTGAAATGAGTGATGTGATTATATCCATGACACATTGGGTGATTGATCGCACCTTAGCGCAAATTCAAGAGTGGATGCAGCAGGGGATCTCCATCAAAGTGGCTGTAAATGTATCCACGCGAAATTTACTGGATGAAGATTTGATTGGATTTATTAAATCCAAATTAAATGAGTACCAAGTATCGCCATCCATGCTTGAAATTGAAATTACAGAAAGCGCTTTAATGGTAGACCCAGAAAGAGCCTTGGATACCTTAAAGCGTATTAGTGAGTTGGGAGTGAGCATTTCGGTGGATGACTTTGGGACGGGTTATTCATCTTTTATATATTTGCGTCAATTACCAGTTGATACATTGAAGATTGATATCATGTTTGTGCGTAACATGTGTGTCAGTCAACAAGATGAAATTATTGTCAATTCCATTATTAATCTGGCCCATAACTTATCATTGAATGTGGTGGCAGAAGGGGCTGAAGATTTACGTACTATTCATCGGTTGAAACAAATGAGCTGCGATATGGCTCAAGGCTACTTTGTGAGTAAACCTGTGGTTGCAGATGATTTTGCGAGTTTATTAAGTAGCTGGAGTGGGCAAGAAATATAACATAATGGAAAAAGAGTTTTTTCACGCATAAAAAAGCCAGTCATTGACTGGCTTTTTCGTTTAGCTAATGGTTAGTATTTTAACCCAAGCTTTTGGTAAATGAATGACATTAACCAAGCCGGCCCAATCATTAGAAATTGTACGTCTTTAAAGAAAGACGGTTTCTTTCCTTCCACTTCATGACCATAAAATTGCAGTGCCCATAACACTACGAACCAAATGCCAGCAAACCATAACAGGTAACCAGGGAATGTGGCTGCAAACCACAATACAAGGGCATAACAGGCGGCAGTGAATACGGTCATACCGATGGCCAGGGAGAACGACAAACGCACATAAAACAAAATAGCCAGTACGGAAAGTGCAACCGCCCAATTGAAGTGGGGGCTCATTTCAGCCATGGCTGGTAAAACCGGAATAGTGTAAATGGCAGCCATGACTGTCCAAAAAATTTGTGGAACACAAAACCAATGAATGCGTTTATTGGTTTTGTTTTGGTGGCTTGAACCGTACTCGTCTAGCCATTGTTGAATGCTTTTTGCCATGATGGGCCTCCTCTAATTGCCTATTATTATGATTTTGGCACCTTTACACCTTACCAACTTTTTTGCCTTAGGCACTGCCATTATGGGTCTTTGAGATTGACCTTACAGGCCAAATGGGCCTTAATTGCGAAAAATAATGATAATCATGTTTCTTAGACGATGAATTCTGATCACAAACGAGTGTCTATCCACTGGGTAAAAGCTATTTTAGCGGCCGCTCAATCTTTGGGAGTAAAGCCCAGTACCATTTTACGCGAGTTACACTTGCACTTAGATTTGGATGCCAATGAGCCTGCCTATTTAAGCTTGGATCAAACCCAGGATATTTGGGCAAAAGCGGAAGAAAAAAGCGGCCATGATTTCTTTGGTTTGATGATGGGGCAACGGGTGCGTCCTTCATATTTTCATGCGGTGGGGTATTTGGCCATGACCAGTGAAAATCTCATGCAAGCTTATGAAAATTTCAGCGCCTACATGCCCTTAATCAGTGAAGGGGCGGAATTGAGTATGTCCTATGAAGGGCAAACGGTTTGGATTCATTTTTCTCCAAAGCCAGATAATAAGCCGTTTAGCCGTCATCAACACGAATCAATCATGGCGTTATTGTTGGCTTTCAGTCGTTGGTTATTAGGGGACGACTCTGTGGTGCCTTTGCAGGTGACTTTCCCTCATCAGCCGGGCCCAGATTTGTCGGTTTACCAAACAGTATTCTCAGTGACTCCTAAGTTTAAACAACCAGAAACCAGTCTACAGTTTCCAAAAGATATGCTATTTCGCACGTTAAAAGAAAGCGATGCCGGTTTGCATGCGTTACATAAAGCCCACGCAGATCAAATGTTGGCGGCCCATAGAAACACCAGTTGGCGGGCGAAAGTGATTCATTGCATTTTGGCCAGTGCCCATTTTCAGTTATCGCGGGAGCAGGTGGCGGATAAATTAAATGTCAGTACCCGAACCTTGCAGCGCCGCTTACAAGAAGAGGGCACTAGTTTTCTGGATATCCTGGATGAACAACGTAAACAAAAAGCCCAAGAACTGATTTTCAATACCACTAAAAGCTTAAAAGAAGTGGCCATGGAATTAGGCTTTCCAGAGTCTTCCACATTTTATCGGGCGTGCCACCGTTGGTTTGATGACACCCCAAATGCACTGCGTTCTAAAGCACAAAAGTCTTAAACGTTCAGTTTGAGTTCTTCAATAAACTGGCGAAACCATTTATTACTGCCATCGTTGTCGTGGGACTGGTGCCAATATAGGTACACGTCCACACTACTGGTGGCAAAAGGTAAATCCAGTAGTTCGATGTCATCAAATTGTTCAGCTAACAATTGTCCATAGCGTCTTGGCATGGTGAGCCATAAATCACTATTGGCCACCACTTGGCAGGCAGCAAAATAATGCTGGCAACGCAGTGCAACTTTGCGCTTCAGACCTAACGCACTCAAAGAGTAATCCACTAGGCTTGGGCCAGAGGGGCGCGAACTCACCACAATGTGCTGGGCATTTAAATAGGCTTTCTTGTCGATCTTCTGAGCACTTTTTTTATTCTTTTGCTTTAACACCACTAAGTCATCGGCAATAAGCTTTTGCTGCTTAATGGAGGCTGGGCTTGGTCTAAGAATATCCACGGCAAAGTCCCACTCGCCGCTGGCGAGCTTTGCCTCTAATTGTTTGCGATCCATGGTGACACTGGCTAACGATAAATTTGGGCCAATCTCGTTAAAGTGAGTGACCAAAGGGGGAAGTAAAGTGGCTTCGATGACATCGCGCATGGCAAGGGTAAAGGTTTTATTGGCCATGGCCGGATCAAATCCATGGGCGTGCTGCAGTGCTTGGTTTAATTGAGCAAGAGCGCTTTGGATTTCGGGTAATAGATTTTGCGCCAAAGGGGTGGGTCGCATTTTGTGACCATGGCGGATAAACAAAGGGTCCTCTAATCGATCCCTAAGGCGTCCAAGAGCATGGCTGATGGCCGGTTGCGTTAAATTTAGGCGAGCAGCGGCTTTGGTCAAGCTGCCTTCACTGTAAATGGCTTCGAAGACGGTAAAAAGATTGAGATCGATTTTCATAATGTGTGTTAGCCCAGATAAACCGAATTAAGTGGCTGTTTTTTACTATTAATAACACTAATAATTAAAAATTCAAAATATTCATTAGATTTATAGTTGATAGGGTTTTACTGTAGTGTCATATACCAACACGCATTAAGGGCAAGATTATGGATTTTAACCCATCAGCCAAAGGGGCCGAGTTACTTAAAAAAGTAACGGACTTTGTAAATGAAGAAATTATTCCTGTACAGGATGCCT
>JBFEWA010000065.1:0-11763 GCA_041546605.1 Bermanella sp. | reverse complement strand
TGGCCGATGTGGATGTGGTGAATTTAAATATTGGTGATCGCGCGGATTTACACCTAGATGCATTTCCCGGAGAAGCGTTTACAGCAAGCGTGCAAGAAATTGCTGGGCGTGCTCATGGTCGCACACAAACCTTTGAAGTGGATTTATCCATTCAAACAAAACGTCGATTGTACTCAGGTTTAATAGCTCATACCGAAATTACTCCTAGTATTCAAACCCATGTGGCTAAGGTGCCAATGTCCGCCTTGATTCAAGCACAAGGACAAGACGCCCGTATTTATGTATTGAAGGAACAAGGCCATGCTCAACTACGCACGGTGAAATTGGCTTATGTGGATACGCACTTTGCGTACATTCAATCCGGTGCTAAAGACGGCGAGAGAGTGGTAATTGAAGGCGGGCCATTTATTAAAAATGGTGAAGATATTGCCGTGGTTAAATTTTAGGAGGCTAAAATGAAATTACCGATTTTAGCTATTAATAATCACCAGATGACCTATTTGGTTATCAGCATTTTAGTGTTGCTGGGCATCGTATCTTATATGACTATGCCGCGGGCTGAAGATCCACAATTGGATTTTCCCATGGTTTCTGTTTTGGTGGTGAATCCGGGGACGAACCCTAAAGATATGGAATCGCTGGTGGTGGATCCTATTGAAAGTGCGGTGAATGAACTAGAAGACATTAAGGTTATTAAAACCAATATTGAAGACGGCTTAGCTCGTTTTGAAATTGAGTTTTTATATGGCTCTGACCCCGATGAAAAATACGATGATGTGCTCACGGCAGTGAATAATATTCGCGCTAATCTACCTAATGGCATCGTTAAGTTAGATATTAAAAAAGTCTCCCCTAGTGAAGTGGGCATTTTACAAATAGCCCTGTCTTCTCAATCCCATGATTTTATTCAAGTGCGTCGTGTCAGTGAAGAACTGGAAAATCGCTTAGAGCGCATTAATGGTGTGAAGCGCATTGATGTGGAAGCGCTGCCGGATATGCAAGTGCAGGTTTTATTAAAACCGGCCAAACTGCATGCATTAGGGTTGAGTTTGCAAAGTGTCTATCAAGCGGTTAACAGTGCGTCACTCAATATTCCCGGTGGTCACGTACATGCAGGTGAGCGTCGTTTTAGTGTGCTCACCAGTGGTGAATTTAAGCGCTTACAAGATATTGAAAACATCATTATCACCGCTATTGATGATCAACCTATTTATTTGCGTAATGTAGCCACTGTGGTGATTCGAGAAGGCCTACCCAGTTACCGAGGATTTTATCAAAATGAAGCCAGCGTTTTTTTAAGCGTGATTCAACGCAATGGCAGTAACATTTTTAATGTCAGTGATCAGATTAAAAAAACCTTAGCGGATTATCAACAAACCCTGAATAGTGATATCAAGATACATATCATTAACGATCAAAGCCTCAGCGTGGAAGATCGAGTTAGTGGTTTTTTTAGTAATTTATTACAAGGTTTAGCCTTGGTGGCCATTGCATGTTTATTAGTACTAGGACGCGGACCGAGTTTTGTGGTTGTTATGGCGATACCTATTTCTATCTTTATTGCCATCGGCTGGTTAGATCTTACGGGTTATGCTTTACAACAAATGTCCATTGTGGGTTTAGTGATTGCTTTGGGTTTGCTGGTGGATAACGCCATTGTGGTGGTTGAAAATGTCATGCGTTTGCAGCGGGAAGGGGCCAGCCCTGAAATCGCAGCAAAACGAGGTAGCTCACAAGTGGCCATGGCTATTATCAGTGGCACGCTGACCACAGTGCTGTCGTTTGTGCCTATGCTATTAATGCAAAATGGCTCGGGTATGTTCATCCGCTCCATGCCGGTTACTGTGGTACTCACTTTATTGGCGTCCTTGTTAGTCGCACTAGTGTTAACGCCGCTATTAAGTACTCGCTTACGCTGTCAACAAACTGGGCCTACAAAATTACAAAGGCGATTAGATTAATTAAGTGCGGGATTTTATGCGCGCAGCCTTAATTGGGCATTGAGTGCACCGAAAAAAATCATGTTGATCGCGGTATCGGTATTTGTATTGGCGTTAGCATTATTTCCATTTATTGGCGTGAGTTTATTTCCGAAAGCCGAAAAGCCCATGATTTTGGTGAACTTAGAGTTACCAGAAGGGGCCAGTTTTATGCAAACTCAAATGCAAGCTCGGAACATTGAAAAAATATTATTAACTAAGCCCTTGGTTGATGATGTAGTGGTAAATGTGGGCCGAGGTAATCCGCGTATTTATTATAATGTGAGTCCAAATCGTCAAACGCCAAATTTTGCTCAGTTGTTTGTGAAATTACATGCCAGTGAATTGGATGTAGTGGAGCCCTTTGTGGAAAATTTACGCAAAGAGTTTAGTCAGCTCCCTGGTGTCAGGATATTAATTAAAGAATTCAATCAAGGCCCACCAGCGGTGGCACCGGTTTCCATTCGAGTGGTGGGAGATGATTGGAACAGCATTAAACAGGTTGCCGCTCAGGTGGAATCAGTGATGGCAGTCCATGATGGCACCGTGAATGTGGATAACCCAATTGGTAAACATAAAATTGATATTCAATTAACCATTAACCGTGATAAAGCGGCCATGTTAGGTTTGGCGGTCCATACGATTGATCAAACCATCCGCTCAGCCTTAGTGGGTTTACCAATGGGGATTTATAAAGATGAGTTAGGGGATGATTACACCATTATTTTAAAATCGGCGGATTCTGATGAGCCACAGCTTAGCGCATTTGATACGTTGCAATTACAAACTCCCAGTGGCCATATGGTGCCATTAAAGCAGGTGGCTAAGGTAGAGCTGGCTAGCAGCATTCCAAGTTTTCAGCACCACAATATGCAACGTATGGCCAGAGTAACAGCTGATGTGCGTGGTGGTTTTAATGTGGCAAAAGTTACCAAGGAAATCAGCGAACAATTAAACGAGCTGTCTTTACCACAGGGCATTGTATTGTCTGTAGGTGGAGAACAAGAAAATCGACAAGAATCATTTGGCGGTATGGCCAAGGCATTGATCATTGCCATGTTGGGTATTTTTGCTGTGTTGGTGATGCAGTTTAAATCCTTTAAGCAACCGTTGATTATTTTCAGTGCCATCCCGTTTGCCGCTACAGGTGCCTTTTTCGCGCTGTTTTTGAGTGGTTATACGTTTTCGTTTACCGCCTTTGTAGGTTTAACCTCCTTGGTGGGTATTGTGGTGAACAACGCCATTATCATTGTGGATTACGCCAACCAAAAATTCGCCGAAGGTGAAGCCCTAGTGACGGCTATTGCGCAAAGTGCGCAAGTGCGGATGACCCCCATTTTATTAACCACGGTCACTACCATTGCGGGTTTATTACCATTGACATTAAGTGGCTCGAGCATGTGGTCTCCCATGGGGTGGGCCATTATTGGCGGCTTGTTGATTTCCACCTTGTTAAGCTTGTATGTCGTGCCAGTTTTGTATTTGTGGTTTACTACTGACCCTTCAACCAAGGTGCAAGCAGTCGAAGCCGTTTAATGGAATCTAATCAGTCTGAATTGAATAAAATGCTCAGTGAGCAGTGGTTTGATCCCACAGACGCCACTTTGCGTGAGATGCGTGCGCAAGCTCGTTTGGCTTGCGCACGTTTCAGTGCCCATCCAAGTAAGGGAAACCTTAAACACGTCACTCGGTTATTTCACAGCAAGGGTCGCCAAGTGGCCATAGAACCAGGCTTTCAATGTGACTATGGCACGCAAGTAACCTTGGGTGAAAATGTATTTATCAACTTCAATTGTGTGTTGCTCGACAGTGCTCCCATCATTATTGGTGATCATGTCTTGCTGGGTCCTAATGTGCATATTTATACAGTGGATCACCCCAGAGATGCCGTCATTCGTCGTCAAGGTTTGTGCATGGCCAAGCCTGTGGTGATCGAGCCTGACGCTTGGGTGGGGGCCGGTGCTAAAATCCTGCCCGGTGTGACCATAGGAGAAGGGGCCATTATTGGCGCTAATGCCTTGGTGCGTCATGATGTGCCAGCTTTCACAACCTTTTACTAGCCTTAGCGTAACCTAGATAGAAAGCCCATAAACCAGCTACACTCTATGTAATGGAGGTAGCATTGGCATGATGAATTGGGTTCGGGTTTGGCTGGTATCCGCCGTAGCGTATTACTTAGCTGGGCTGTTTGGTTTGCAACTCGCGATACCGCCGGGTTTTGCCTCTGCTGTGTGGCCAGCTTCAGGTGTGGCCTTAGCGTTAGCCGTGCGTTTTTGCCTTACTGGTGTCATTCTAGGTACGTTTACCGCCTCTTTTCTCTTAAATCTCAATGTCAGTACGTCCGGTTTTACCCAATTCAGTTTGAGCCAATGCCTGTTGCCAGCGGAAATTGCACTGGGCGCCAGTTTGCAATTGTGGCTGGGATACATTTTATTTGAGCGTCTTCTGGGTCGAGATAGTTTAATTGATACGCCCAAGAGTATTTTACGTTTTGCGTTAATTATTGCTCCTGCCAGCTGTTTGATCGCGGCTACATTCGGCGCCTTTGGCTTATATCATAATGACGTCATCCCAATAGAGGTTGCTGGTTTCACTTGGCTTACTTGGTGGCTAGGGGACACCATTGGCGTATTTTTATTTACCCCTATGGTGTTATTAATATTCACAAATAGAGCTCAGGTTAAAGCCTATCGAAAGTGGCAGGTGATTGCGCCTTCAAGCATGATATTTATCATCACTTGGATGCTATTTGTTTGGTCTACTAATACACGAGAGCAAACCATTGAGCGGGAAATAGATGATATCGCGGATCGTTTTACGCAGCGTATTGAAGAGCGCTTGTTAATTTCTAGTAATAAGTTACTAGCATATCAGGCCTATTTTAAAGGCAGTGAGTATATTTCCTATGATGAATTTTCCATGTTTTCAAAATTATTGCTTGATAGTGATGATGTACTGTTTGCTGTGGGCTGGACAGAAATTACGCCCCATTACCTAAGAAGACAACAAGAATCACGATTGCGTCAGCAAGGTTATTCGACCTTTGAATTTATTCAGCGTAATGATGACGGCAGCTTTAGTCGCGCAAAAGACAAAGACGAGTATTATCCAGTTTTATATATCTACCCGTATGAAACAAACAAGAGGGCACTGGGATTGGACTTGGCCAGTTTGCCCGGGCGTTTGGAGTTGTTGAGGTTGATTCAATTAGATGGAAAGGGGCGGGCAACCAAACCCATTACTCTTGTACAAGAAAAAGAAGAAGAGCGCGCGGTTATTTTATATGTGCCTGTTTGGCAAATGCATAACAATATCAAGGTGTATCAAGGGTATGTGAGCGGTGTATATCGCATCAGTGGCATTATGGGAGACGTATTGGAACAAGCTCAGAAAGTACACATGAGTATAAAAATTTCAGATATTACAAATAAAGATAAACCACACGAACTTATTCAAACCATATCGGATAACAGTACATTTTATGAAAGTGTTGTGCGTGAAGTGATTTTTCAGGATCGAACCTATGAATTGAAGTTTCAGCCTTTTAGTGACTTTAACGTGAAGTCTAAAGACTGGGTGAGTTGGATTATATTAATTTGTGGTTTTTTTATATCAGCACTACTGCAAACCTTTATTTTAATGATTACAGGGGCAGTTGAGCATACAAGCCAAATCGTTAAGCAAAGAACCCAGCAATTAACACAGGCTATGAAGCACGCCGAGCAAGCTAATGAGGCTAAATCTAAGTTCTTAGCTAACATGAGTCATGAGTTTAGAACGCCATTAAATGCCATTATTGGCCTGATTAATCTGTGTTTGAAAACGAACTTGTCAATTACGCAAAAGCAATATTTAACTCAATCTAAGCTTGCCACTGAGACATTAATGTCTTTGATTAATCAATCTTTGGATTATGCAAAAATCGAATCCGGTAAGTTAGAGTTAGAAAGTATCGAGTTTAAATTAGAGAATATTGTAAAGAAAATTCATGCCATATTTTCAACTCAATACAAAGAAAAGTCGGTTAGTTTTGAGTTTAAGTCACATACCTCTTTACCAAAATATTTAGTGGGTGATGCATTAAGACTAGAGCAAGTGTTGCTTAATTTATGTAGTAATGCATTTAAATTTACCAGTGAAGGTGAGGTGATAGTCACCATTGATCTTAGATCTGAAGATGCTGATTTTTATCATATGTATTTCTCTGTCAAAGACACTGGTATTGGTATATCCAAAGAGCAGCAGGAAAATTTATTTCAATCTTTTAGGCAGGCCGATAATTCCACCACACGAAAATTTGGCGGAACAGGATTAGGGTTAGCTATTTCCAAGCAGTTAATCGAGTTGATGGGCGGTAGTATTACGTTAAACAGTGAGCCTGATAAGGGTTGTGAATTTGAAATTCAAGTTCCTTTAGCTAAGTCCGATAAACAAGTGTGGTGTACCCTTGATGACATGCTGGTGCTAGAGTCTGAAGCGCAAGCATCACAAGAAAATACTACTGGGAAAGCCTCGAATCAGTTGCAAGGGGTAACAGTGTTACTGGTAGAGGACATTGAAATCAATCGTATGATCGCTACAGAATTACTTGAAGAGCAAGGTGCTAAAGTGATACCAGCTCACGATGGTCAGCATGGGATGGATGTTTTACAAGAGTATGCCTCGTCAATTGATGTTGTGCTTATGGATATTCAAATGCCAATTATGGATGGATACGAAGCGGCGAGAAAAATACGAGAGAAAAGCGAGTTTGCATCTCTACCAATTTTGGCCATGACGGCTAATGCCATGGCGGAGGATATAGAGCAGTGTATGCAAGCCGGTATGAATGGCCATATCGCCAAGCCCATAGATGAAGAAAATATGATCCATAGCATATTACAGGTTTTATGATATGCGCTGTGGATTCCCTTTAGGTCAATCTTAGGTCTGTGATATTATAACCCCCTTTTTCAATTCACCTTATGCACTTAGCGTACTTACCTCAAAGGTTTTCATCATGAGCATTCAAGAGATCAGTGTCAGTAATAATCAGAAAAAAGCCCTTCAGAAAGCGCTTAAAAAGTCCAATGCACTGATTGAAGAAGAAAATGGCGATTTGGTGCTAGATCAAGATGCTTACTTTGATTGGTGTGATGAAACCGGGAAATATCCCTTAGAGGACATCTTGCCGGAAGCGGATTTTGACGACGAAGCGCAATACATCGTTTTCATATAAGGCGAATTGAAGAGTAAATCCAATTGGCCAAAGCAAAGCGTATTAACGCGGTGAATGTGGATGATTTATCCACCTGGGTAAAGTATCGAAATGGTTTGTGTGATGATTGTCAGGCAACCTGTTGCACCTTACCTGTTGAAGTAAGATTAGCTGATCTCATCCGTATGGAGTTGATCACAGATTTTGAAGCGGAACACGAAGCGCCAAAAAATATTGCCAAAACCTTAATGAAGCAGGGGATTGTTGAGCACTTTAATTTTAAAACCAGCGTCTTCACCCTGACGCGGTTGTCCAATAGTGATTGCTTGTATCTGGACCGGCACACGCGGCGTTGCACGATTTATGAGAAACGCCCAAAAACCTGTCGAGAACACCCAAGGGTTGGGCCTAAACCCAATCACTGTGCGTATATTCAAAAGAAATCATAAAGAACCTGCATAAGTAAACAGGCATAAAAAAACGGAGCAACCTAGAACAGGCCGCTCCGTTTTTTTGTTATGGATCACTTGGTTTTAGGCAGATCCCATACGGTAAGGCCGCTTAGATCCTTTTGGGTTTTCAGTAATGTGCAGGCAATCACATAGGTGACTACGAACATGATCATGTTGCCCACAAAACCTGTGTAGTACAAATCAAACGGTACACTGATAGCATCAGGCAGCAACTGATTCTTACTAAGTATGGTCCAAATGGTGAACACCATGGTGCTGATCAAACCTGCCCAAGCTGCACGGCCATCGCCCTTTTTAGTGAAGAAGCCAATTAAATACAAACCTAATAATCCACCGCCTAAAATACTGGTAAGAATGGTGGCCGTGTCTTGCAAGGTTTTGGTTTCAGCATTGGCTAAATAAATGGCGCCACTGATCATTAATACCGCGCTAATGGATGCAATGACCCAAGCGGCTTTTAGGTAATGTCTATCGTCTTCATTGGGTTTGATGTGACGACGATAAATATCTACCACCGACACAGTAGAAATAGCATTGATGGAGCTGTCTAAAGAACTCATGGCGGCAGCCAAAGCAGAGGCGATAACAATACCCGCGACCCCAGCCGGTAAATGATTGCTAATAAAATAAGGCAAAATTTGTTCAGGGGCACGTTCGCCATTTAGCATCTCTGTGGCAGCGACGGCAGGGAATTGTTGAAAGAACACAAACAGAGCTGTGCCCAAAAACATGTAAAACGCCCAAATCGGAAGCGAGCTGCATACTGCTACGAGCATGGCTTTACGGGCTTCTTTTGTGGACTTGGATGCGCAGTAACGCTGCACCGTATTTTGGTTAGAGGAATACTCGGTTAACCACGCGATTAAACCAATGAACAACATCATGGTAATGGTTTTTTCATCGAAGCGAATTTCCCAGCCAACCGCTTGTAAATTGCCGTTCTCTAACACACTAAAACTGAGTTTATTAAACTCGTTTGCCACATCAAAGATTTGACCTAATCCACCTGGCAAGGCATCAATGATGACCCATAGACACAACAAGCCACCCACTAACAAGACGATGGTTTGTAATACGTCGGTCCAGATGACCGCATCAATCCCGCCCACAATGGTGTAGATGGCAACAATCACACCGCCAATTAAAATACAGCTAGTGGCACTGAGGCCTGTGAGCTCTTGAATCACCAAAGACAGTAAAAACAAAATCATGCTTACGCGCACAATTTGCGCAATGATAAAAGCAATGGCACCGTAAACACGAACGCTTGGGCCAAAACGATCTTCTAAGTATTCGTAGGCAGAAGTGACATTGCCACGACGGAAAAACGGTAAAAATAAATAAGCCGCAATCAACACACCAATCGGCAGCATCAAGTTAGGCACAAACCGTAGCCAACTGGTTTTGAAAGCATCCCCAGGGTATGCCAAGAAAGTAATGGAGCTGATGGAGGTGCCCACCAATGACAAGCCAATCACCCAGCCACTAAAGCTACGTCCGCCCACGAAGTATTCTTCGGTGTTGGTATTTTTACGCGAAAAGTAAAAGCCGATGCCGGTAATAATCAGCAAGTAGCCTATTAGGGCAAGTAAATCTAAGGGTTGTAATGACACGCTGGGACCTTTTGGGGTTCTTTTGATTATTGGGTGGGCTCATGAAAAAGCCTGCGGCAGTTTAACAAACTTGCCAAGCAGAAGGGAGGTTTTGTAAGGCAAAAGAAAAGAGGCACAGATTGTGTGCCTCTTTATGGAGTGAGTAGGAGACAGTTATACGTTGAGCAACAGGTGCTCACGTTCCCAAGGGCTGATTTCCCTGTGATACTGTCTTAGTTCTTCACGCTTAATTTCTGCATAGAGCTTGCAGAACTCTTCCCCTAATACGGCATGAATATCTTCAGCCTCTTCAAATACCGCCAGTGCTTCATCCAAGGTTTTAGGCATGGTTTCTGTATCATCATCAATTTCACCTTCCGCAGGGGCATGGGGTTGAATTTGATTAATCAAACCTAAATAGCCGCACACCAAGCTGGCCGCGATGGATAAGTAAGGGTTGCTATCCACACCCACGATGCGGTTCTCCAAGCGACGATCCTGAGCTTTGGAGTTGGGTACGCGCAAACCAGTGGCGCGGTTATCGTAGCCCCAAGCCATGTTAGTAGGGGCACTGGAATTGGTGTCAGACTCAAAACGCTTAAACGAATTCACGTTAGGTGCCATTAACGGCATTACCTGCTTTAAGTATTGCTGCGAGCCACCAATGAAGTGGAAAAACTGCTCACTGGCCTCGCCTTGCTCATTGGAGAAGATGTTTTTCCCGGTATTGATATCCACCACACTTTGATGTACATGCATGGCGCTGCCCGGTTCGTCGCGCATGGGTTTGGCCATGAAGGTGGCAAACATACCATTGTTTAACGCGGCTTCACGAATAATACGCTTAAAGTAAAACACTTGGTCGGCCAATAAGAGTGGGTCACCGTGGGTCAGATTGATTTCAACCTGGCCGGCACCGTCTTCTTGAATCACGGTATCAATGGTGAGGCCTGCATCTTCGGCATAGTCGTAAATGGTGTCGATCACTGGGCCGTATTCATCCACCGCCGACATGGAATACGACTGTCTGCCAGAACCAGAGCGACCAGTACGACCCACAGGAGGCTGGATAGGCTCATTTGGGTCAACGTTAGGTTTAATTAAATAAAACTCTAACTCTGGCGCGATAACCGGCTGCCAGCCTTTTTCGTTGAATAACGCAATGACGCGCTTCAATACATTGCGCGGTGCGTACTTAACGGGCTCACCGCTTTGATCCACTAGATCATGAATGACTTGTAAGGTTGCCTCTTTAGCCCAGGGCACAGCCATGGCTGTGGACATATCTGGCTTTAATTGCATATCCCCTTCGGCCCATTGATTTTCAATGTCCATTTCCACGTCTTCACCTGTGATGGTTTGGTAAAAAATAGAGATAGGTAAAAACAAGGTGTGATCAGGAGAGAATTTGCTTAGAGGCATAGCTTTGCCTCGGGACATGCCAGTTAAGTCAGGAATGATACATTCCACTTCATCCACTTTTCGACCGGCGCGGTAGGTTTGAAAGGCGTCTGGTAATTCGTTCAACCAGGTAAGGTGATCTCGCTGACTCATAGTCAACTCCAATGGTTATATTTGTTTTGCTGAATTCAGCTCATTAATTAGACCACTTCATGCGTTAAAAGCAAAATGGTTGTATAAAAATCAAACTATTTTATGTGTTGAATTCGGACAAAATTAAAAGATACAAAGCTATTTAAATCAACCGCTTAACACAAAATAATCGAGTAAATATTCGGGTTATGTGAGTGGAATCCCCTAAAAGCAATGGATTGGGCTTATTTCTCATATTTGCGTAAGGTTTTTTTCGTACCTAATCTAAATAATAGACAGGGAATATTTACGATTATTTTTCGTTAGTAAGTGCAAGTTTTTATTAAATCGCCATATTTTTTTGGCATACTTGTACTAGCTATGCCCTTGTTGGTTAAAGTTAGTACTAACTGAAGGCAGCTATATAATAATGAAACAAACGGGACTAAATACATAATGGCTTATCGTGCAGTTAAAGCCACTTTGCTCTCTCTATCGTTATCGCCCTTGGTTTGGGCGCAAGAGTCGCAATTTGGGGATACCTTAGCTGCCATGGATGGTATGTTTGATGAACAGGTAATGGAGATGCCTGAAGTACTCACCGCAGCAAGGTTGAGACAATCTCAGTTAGACACCCCAGCCTCCGTGACTGTTATCGAAGCGGACACCATCGCCGCTTTGGGTTTCAAGGACATTGAAGAGATCTTTCGCCTAGTGCCAGGCATGCTGGTGGGTTATCACAGTACCTATGGCGAAAAAGCGCCCTCGGTCTCTTATCACGGCACTAATCCAGCAGAACACAGACGCTTACAAGTGCTTATTGATGGTCGCAGTGTGTTCAAACCAGGCCTTGCTCGAGTGGACTGGGTCGATATCCCGTTAGCCATTGAAGATATTGCGCGTATCGAAGTGATTCGCGGACCTAATGCGGCTACATACGGCGCAAACTCCTATTTGGGCGTCATAAATATTTTAACTAAGCATCCTCA